>JACQXV010000012.1 GCA_016208715.1 Candidatus Woesearchaeota archaeon
AGATGCGGAAGATATTCGGACGCTGGCGGAATTACGGAAAAGACCCCTCAAGTTCAAAAAGCTTGAAGACTTTTTAGAGGAGCATAAGCTGGGTGTATGATGTTTTCCTGGGGCATGTGGCGGAACGAGACCTCAAACGGCTTTCCGCGGAGGATTATCGCCGGATTCTTCCCCATATCAAGGCCCTTCGTAATGACCCCTGTCCCACGGGTTGTCGCAAACTCTCCGTTCAAAAAGCGATTGGCGTATCCGTGTTGGAGATTACCGGTTCCTCTATGAGCTTGATGACGGAGCAAAGGCCGTTCGCATCCGAAGGCCGCCATAAGCTTCTCGATGTTACCCCGCCGCATCCGAATTTTTATCCGGAACTAAGAATGAGGAAGATGAAGAAGGAAGGGGAGAATAAATGAGGCCTCTTCATGTCTGCAGTGTTCTCACCCGCACAAGGTCGGGTAAAACAGGTGATTAGGCAAATACCCAGGGGGGGTTCCCAAACCCAAAAAGAAGCTCTTATTCACGGGCCCATGGCCTCATAGGTTTTAAGAGCTTTGCATAATTCATCTTCAGCTTTTTCTATCGGCAAGTCTCCCTCCAAGGCATCATTCAGGTTCGCAAAGGCGTTCCCTACAGGACTAAACGCTTCCCCAGTTTGTGGGTCTGCCGCAAGGGTAAACATAAGGAACTGACCCGCAATGTATACCCTGTCCCGCAGAGCTTGCAATTCCGATGTTGTCAGCTTGTTCTCTTCATGTATCTTACATACGAGCTTCGCTTCACTCAAATACGAGGCGACATCCGGTTCATTTTGCCCATAAGCATAATTAGCAGTGATCGTCGGATATCCGAGGATCACGATGTATACGATCAGCATGGCATACATTTTCATTTGTCATCCTCCTGCAATGGGGTTATTACATATCCTACATCATGACCTCGGCTCCTTTCTTCCTATCTGGGGATATTGGACCTTGCCTCAGTGTCAGATTATAAGTCATAGCACTTCCAGTTTTTTAACCCGCTACTAACTTTACTTTTCCTGCGAAAGTAATGCGTTTATCTCGGAAAGGATAACACTGAGATTCACAACACCCTCATTTAGATTTTTTTTCAGTAGTCGTTTCTCACCTGTCGCACTCTTGAGAATGAAAGCGTCATCAATTTCAGGGATTGGCTTTTCAACCCCGGGCCCCAGGTACTCGCCTTTGTCAACTTATCACCATCCAGGTCAACGTTGTAAATAACGATGTCGATCTTGCCGTCATAATTCGAATCAATTTGATGGTAATTCATCCATGTCATTCTCATATCCTTGGTTGGGAATGGGCCCCCGTTGAAAACAACATAGTCCATCTTACCGTCATGATTTAAGTCGAAGATGAAACCGAAATCCATAGAACTCGTTTCACCCACCGCCAGATGTGCAAATGTATCCACCTTACCGTCCGAATCCTTGTCATATAGCGCTATCACTGGCGTAGATGATCCTTCCATTACCTTGCTTTTTCCCTCTTTCAGGAGCGATAAATTTTTAATCGCCATTAAACTAAAAGCAATTCCGTTAACACGGTTGTATATTTGAAGTCTTTGATCCCATTTGAATTCTCCGATACTATCTACTTCTTTTTGTGCAAATGGGATGGCTCCGGAGTACTCAGGCCAGCCAATGTTCGTAGTTCGTATAGAGGCACAGCCTGTAATAAACAAGATGATGACAGCAATTATTTGACAGGAAACAGTTTTCATCAATGATTGTTTTCCTGGTGCCGGGGGAACGCTACCGGACTTACTTGAACCTCAATAATGCGTGAACATGGGACACAATGACGTCTCACATATAGAATTTTCAAGGGTCATGGGCTATAATTTGTGTGTGGCACAAACCGTCCTTTTAGTACGGTTTGTGCCAACAAACAAATACCTCTCAATTTTCTCTCCTCACAATGCCCAGAGGCTTGCAAACACTACGTCTGTCGTTCAAGGATACCCATCTTACGCACTTCGGCGGGATGATACTTCTCCAGCGATTTTGCAACAAGCTCAGACTCCGCTGGCGGATTCAGAAGTATGTCAGGATCCCTCAACGCAACACCGATTATATCCCCTCCGATCTGATCTTGGCTTTTCTCTATGCCATCATGGCCGGTCTGCGAAGGATCAACAAGACCGAGATCCTGCAATACAACGGGGTCTTTCTCTCCTTGCTGGGACTCTCCCGATTTCCCGATCAATCCACGCTGCGAAGGTTTCTCAAACGACTCCCTCCCGGGGCGATTCGTCAGTTGGTGACTCTTCACG
>JACQXV010000013.1 GCA_016208715.1 Candidatus Woesearchaeota archaeon
CGATGATTTTATGGCTGCGCTCCTAATCCTGGACAAACTCTCGGCGAAACACATACTGGATTCCGAAAGGAACCGGGCTACCCCGATCAATTTCGTTGAGCAGGTTGTTATTGCTGCACTTGAGCGCATCGGTACAAGATGGCAGGAGGGAACCGTGGCTTTATCGCAAGTCTATATGGCCGGACGAATCTGCGAAGACCTGGTGGACGAGATTCTTCCTCCCGCGGATCCCGCCAGGAAGAATCAACCGAAGATGGCCATCTGTGTCCTGTCGGATCACCACAAGCTTGTTGAGTTCGTAAAAACCTCTTAGCAAAGCTATCTAGTTGAAAATATGAGTAAAAGTGGTATTTAGGGGTTGATTTTTTTTTGGGCCTTGTATAATAAGTATCTGATTTAATTAACAATATGTCCTACGGGGGGGTTGTTTTGTTCCGGCTTAAGAGAACGCAAAAGACCATTTTCGACCACGATAGCTGCCTTCCCGCCACCAGGATCGAGGGATTGGAGAAAACATGGGCCGGTCCGTTCCGGCGCTTGGTGCTTCCCATGATCGACGAGGAGTCTTTCCGGCCTTGTTATTGCGAGGATAACGGCAGGCCGAACAAACCGGTGGCCATTGTGAGGAGACGGATGGTTTGAGAAAAGTTGAAAAGCCTTGAAAAAGGTTGAAATGGGCTCAGGGCAAGGAATTCGGGGGAGATGGCCTGGAATGCGATTTGAGAAAAATTCACAGTGGATTATGTGTTTTTTGGCGGATGGATTGAGAAAAACACAAACGAGGGAACCGCAGCTTTTTGAATCCAAAGCAGGTGCCTCTGATTTTGCCAATTAAATCTCATACCAAACGGCTGGCGCCCTGCAATCCTTGTTCTCAACGTTTGAGTCTGCCTCTCCAGAACCGCCGGGCTCGTCGTCCAACGCCACCCAATCGTCGCTTATTAAGGCATCTACCGTCCAAAACGCCGGCACCCCAAGACTAGACATAAAGACCCCCCCCTTCCTAAACTTTATCTTGAGAAGCATTGCAGTTGTTTGCGCGATAAGTAGAACTAGAAATTCCATTAGCGCCATCCTATCGTTGCTCATAGTGCATGGGCTATTACCATCGTGTACATACCTATGTCGTTCATGAAATAACTCTTTGA
>JACQXV010000071.1 GCA_016208715.1 Candidatus Woesearchaeota archaeon
CCGCGCGTTTTGCAGCTTGTCGTAAAACTCGGCGTTCTCAAAGTGCGCCAGATCGAGTTCGAGCGCCTTGCGAATGATGGTGCTGTTGATGGTGATGTTGATGCGGGCGTGCAAAATATGCTCGGCGAAGTTGCGCGCTTGTGAGTTGGCGGCTTGAATGACGACGAGGATGAACTCGATGAGCAACAATTGCAAGATCGATCTAATGCCGGCTTCTGCGCCGAGTCCGCTTTGGATTGCCGTCACCACTGCATCAACGATCAACTTACCCACCCAAGCCTGCGCCACCGGCAACCCGGCGCCGATCAACGTGCAAACCATCATGCCTAACGATGAAGCGGGATGTGCGTGCCACACTAATATGAAGGCGCGGCGTATGTTGACGGCGGCATCTTTAATTTTTGCGCTTTGAGTTTTATACCATTCTCTAAAATTTTCTGGACGGTTGACGTTAGAGGAAGAAGGAGAAGGCGTTCGGAAATACATGGAGGAGATGATAGCACGAGGGGCTTTTAGAAAGAATTAGACGTTTGGGGAGCGTGTTGCGTGGAGTGTATTTAGTGGCATATAATCTTCCCATGCTCTCGTCGCTACCTGTTCTGCCAAATGTCAACGAACGCACTCGGATTCCAATGCAAGCGATTCAAGCAGTTGTGAATCGCATCGCCGAATTGTTCAAGCCGCAAAAGATCATTTTGTTTGGCTCCTATAGTTATGGCGAACCCAAGCCGTGGAGCGATGTGGATTTGCTGATCGTGATGGAGAGCGAATTGACTCCTAACAAACAACGATTAGCAATTGCTCGCGCCCTCTCGCCGCGACCATTTGCGATGGATTTGTTGATTTACTCTCCTAAAGAACTTGAGGAGCGTATACCGTTAGGCGACTGGTTTTTAAAAGAAGCAGTGGAAAAAGGGAAGGTAATGTATGAACGCTAAAACTACTACAATCTTTTCTACAAGCAAAACCCTTCGGGTCTGGGAGACCCGAAGGGTTTGTGTTTGCATGGGAGAGATGAGAGGTTGGAAACGCAACCCACCACGCCTCGTGTGTAGCTACCAAAACAGCTTGAATTCTAGGGTTTTCTGCGTGTCAACATCTCGAACAAAACCGCAATGGTACCAGCCCAAATATTAATAATAACTCTAGACTCACAAATCTTTCGATGCTATTTTTGGATTTGGAGAATATTTTTAGTTTTGTATACGTATTTGCATAGAAAAAAGCGTGGTTACGTCTGATTATAATTAATTCATCTATTCTCCCGCTTTTTCGTTTTGCAAGAATTCTTGCCAGATCATGTAGCCAATACCTCATCCTCTCCTGACTGTAGTTCACCAAACTTCTCTTCACCAACTCACTCAACTGTTTATACCCGTCATCTTCGCAAATCACTTCTTCGGCTTGCGCGTCGAAATCTGCAGGGAAAACAGAGAGAGAACTAAAGGCTCGTTTTGCATCATCGCTCAGTTGGTTATAGCTCAAAGTGAGAGATGCTTCAACGCTGATGTTCACACCTTCTGCCCCAATCTTTTCCAAGCGTGTGCGTTCATCGCGTAGCTGGGTAATGTAAGTTTCGGGATCGATATCAGGTGTGATAAGAAGAAGACTTGCGGCGGCGCGGAGGGCGAGAGGGAGATAACCACATAAATTTGAAATTTCATCGGGTAGAGATGCGTCATGGCGCGTCCCTACAGAAAGACGCGGACAAATTGTGATCAAAAGTTTCCTCGCATCATCAACCGAAAGAATATCTACGTTTGAAGATTTCATCCCCGCCAACGCAAAATGGTTGCGCGAGGTGATGATGGCGAGACAATCTTTGGATGATGGGATGAGCAATTCGACCTGCGCCCGATCTCTGGCATTGTCTAGCAAGAGCAAAACTTTTTTGTTATGCAGTATCGAGCGATATATTGCGCTCAATTCATTTTCACTATCGGGGAGTTTTCGCGTGGGATTATAAGAACGAATGACATGTGACATTGCTTCAATTGGAGTAGTGGGGCGATCACTCATGCCTTTGAGGTTGAGATAAAACTGTGCGTCGGGATATTTTTCTTTGAGCTCATCGGCGAGTTTGAGGGCGAGCGCGGTTTTGCCCACGCCGCCTTGACCGTGTAAGGCAGAGATCATCACGTTGCCACTTCTAACTGCTTCACGCAATTCGGTTAATTCTTGTTCGCGCCCGGTGAAATCGTGCGGCGGGGTAGGGAGTTGGTGGAGAAATGATTCGCGCGTAGAGTATTGATTGACGATAGTGTTATGGTCGCCAACGATGATGTTGCCGCCAACGTTTCCCCCAACAGCAACGCTGCCACTGGAAGCGGCGGCATCCCCTTGAGGTGTAATCGCATTATCGTCATTGTTGATCGCATCGCTCATGTCAGTACCCTCAATTGAGGTCTTGAAATTCTCAAAGGTTCTAATTTACAACTTCGCCCTCTTCAACTCATCTTGCAACGCCGGCTTGCTGCGGTGTTGTTCGCGCAGATTGCTTATCAATTTTTCCCATTCTCCCTTTTGATTCAGATCGCCGAATAAATCACGAATCCGTTTCAAATAGTTTGCCGCCGCTTTGTAATTCTCTCGCCCCTGCTGATTGATCAGCGCCTGCGCTTCTTTTGTGTAAATCTCAATGGCGCGCTGCGGATAATCCTTCTCGCTCGCTTTGGCTACGCCTAACCGTGCGTCAGCGTAGACATACATTCTGCCATACATCGGGCGTTCAATTCTATTGCACGCTTCCCACGCCGCGTTCAAATCCTTCTCAAGCAAACACAGGCGAGTTAACAACTCAAAATCTTTGCGCTTCTCTAACTCCGCAAATAATTCGTCGTGCAGGTGCTTCCAATCCCTGACTTTGGGCGACACACTTTTGATCTTCTTATAAGTTTCTTCATCCGGACGCTTTGCCCAGCGCGTCAAAAGCATTTCCAGCGCGCGGGCAAAATCTTTTCGTCTTTCGTAGCGTATGGCAAGCCATTCAAATAAACGCGTGTCGTCATTCTGTGGCAAACCCTCTTCCACCAAATGCCGCGCCTCATCTTCTTGCTTGGCTTCTTCCAGCATATCCGCTATGCCCAA
>JACQXV010000072.1:0-45991 GCA_016208715.1 Candidatus Woesearchaeota archaeon
TTTTGTTTCTTCATTTAATTCCATGGTGTCCTCAACCAGATCCCAGATGACTTCTTCATAACTCTCTTTGTCATACTGTTTTCTATTTTTCAGAGTGTTTACAAGCTTTTTGCTTACTTGAATTGTTGTTGCCATGGTGACCATATAATTGGCCATAGTATAAAAATGTTTCGATTAAAAACAAGGCACAAACCCGAATTGAATATAATTCTTGTTAGTTTCTCCCGAATACTTGGAGGGATTCAAAACTACAATTTCTTTAGAAATGTAGGTTTTGAAAGTAAGCCGCAGGCAACAAAAATCATTTAATGATCCTTTCTTCAAAAAAGTTTTGTTGCCGAGGATTTATTGAAACTAACGACTGTTATGCACCCTGCGCCTCGGGGCGAAGTCGAGACGAGCGACAGCGAGCCATCCTGACGAGCCCCAGAGCCGCGCAGGTCGAGCACCGCAGCCCGCAGGCGAGGAGCGGAGAAGTTTTCCAAAAATCCGCTAACGAGGGGAGAATACCAAAAGTATATAAATTACTACTTTTTATAGCAATTTAAAATGGCACCAGAGAATAATGATGTAAGAGAAATGGGCTAAGTCTTCATTGATAGATTATGTAACTCCAGAAGAAATAGGAACTCTCAGGGAAAGGGCACTTGACAAGTTCATAAGATTTTATGAACCAATATTGCAGAAATTTGATTCTAAATACCATGTGGATTTTATCCGCTTTGTGGAAACAGGAGAGGCAAGTCCAGAGTTTATCGCGTATATTGATGATGACAATGCGGATAATAAACCACTAATAGAAGCAACAGACTACATAATAAAACTGCAGGGTGAGGCGCTTAGCAAATTTGGAAGGGAATTGCGGGAAAGAGAAAAGCAGTCTTTAGAAAAGAAAGTAAAGAGATAATTCTCACTTTGTTTTTTGCGGTCTTTTTGGAAAATTGTGCATAATCGGTGTTATATTCTCGTTACGAAGTAACGACGAGCAACGAAGTTGCGAAGAGTTTTGGTTTGTGCTTAATCGTAAATATTCCTTCTATGGCCAATTTGTAGAACAAGTATGATGAGCTTTTCTTTTTCCATATCAAAAATTATTCTATAATCGCCGACTCTAAATCTATATCCGTGCATTCCAATGAGTTTTTTTATGTCGCAAGATTCTGGTCTGATTCTTAATCTTTCTAGAGCGGTTATTATCCTGCCCTTCATATTGTGTTCAAGCTTCTCTAATTGTTTAGATGCCGATGGAGAATAAATTAATTTATACATTTAGAGTCCTAATTTCTTTTTTACTTGCTCATGAGTGTAGAATTTTCCTGCTTTGATATCTGCTCGTGCTTGTTCTACTTCTCTTTTTGTTTCTTCATTTAATTCCATGGTGTCCTCAACCAGATCCCAGATGACTTCTTCATAACTCTCTTTGTCATACTGTCTTCTATTTTTCAGAGTGTCTACAAGCTTTTTGCTTACTTGAATTGTTGTTGCCATAGTGACCATATAATTGGCCATAGTATAAAAATGTTTCGATTAAAAACAAGGCACAAACCCAAATTGAATATAACCGTGTTATGCTCCCCGAGCGAATGTGAGAGCGATGAAAGAGCGTGGTCAAGTGAACGAATGTGGGCGCAGAAGTATGCTCGACCGAAGGGAGAGGATATTGCGTATAATCGCTGTTATATTCCTTTTACGAAGTAAAAGTCCGAAGCTGAAAAGCTGAGGAAGTAACGCCGATAAAATCTTGCAGATTTTAAACTTTAGTGGTCGGCGTTATTTAATATAATTGGTGTTAGATTCTTTTAAACGAAGTTTAAAACGCGACGAACGAAGTGAGGAGACGAGTTCAGGCCGGGCGAAAAGTTTATAAATAAGTCCCACTTATTAGAACTTAGGTGAACTAAATGGTACAAGCACTCGTAACATTGGATGAAGAAACAAACAAGGTTTTGAACGTCGTAAAGGCTAAAAATGGCCTTAAAGACAAGGCAGAGGCAATAGAATTTGTCGTGCATAAGTTTGTCGAATTTGAGGAGCCTGAATTAAGGCCTGCTTTCGTCGAGAAGATGAAGCGGATAGAGAAACAGCCTGCTGTTCGTATCAAAGACTTCCGAAAGCGATATGGTCTAAACTAAGATGTATGACCTTGATGTCAAGGAAGATGCTGACAAGATCTTCGAGAAGCTTGCCAAGAAGAATCCGCATCAGTTGAGCATTATCGACAAGAAGTTGGCGGAGATACGTTCAAATCCTGCGCACGACTACAAATTCTTGCGGAAGCCATTGCAGACGTTCAATCGAGTGCACATAGACAAGCACTTCGTTCTGATCTTCAAGATAGACCAGGCCAATAAGGTCGTGGTTGTGTATTACTACGATCATCACGACAACGTGTATGATTGGAGACCATAGTTCACCCAGCCTGAATTGAACCTAATTCCTGTTAGTTTCTCCCGAATACTTGGAGGGATTCAAAACTACAATTTCTTTAGAAATGTAGGTTTTGAAAGTAAGCCGCAGGCAACAAAAAATCATGCTATGGTCCTTTCTTCAAAAAAGTTTTGTTGCTGTAGTTTTTCTTAACTGATATAATAATTGCCGAAGGCACTCCCTTTAGTGCGTGGGAGGAGGTCATCTTGCTCTCATCGCAGCGCCGCAACGACGCTCGTTCTCGCAGTTTTAGTTTGAGCAACAAGCCAAAGAATACTGTTAGAAATAGTGTTAGATGGGGTTGATGTCGGGTCTTTCTTTACTGCAACCGCTCCTCAGTCAAAATATTCGCCGCTTTCACCGTAGAGATGCCTTTCTTTCGCGACAGCTCAAAGACTTCCTTGAGATTCTTGGGAATGAGTTTGAGCGTCCTCATGACGTGCGCGACCGAGTACTTTTCACCTTTAGTACGATCCATCGCTTCTGTGCCGGCATTGATGAGGCCTCCTGCATTTATTATATAGTCGGGAGCGTATAAGATTCCACGACGCAAAAGCGCCTCGCCGTCGCGTTCCTCGTCCTCGAGCTGGTTGTTTGCAGAGCCCGCTACAACTTTGCACTTGAGCTGCGGGATAGTTTTCGGATTGAGCACTGCGCCGAGCGCGCAGGGGCAGAAGATATCCGCTTTCACGCCGTAAATCTCGTCGGGTTTCACGGCTTGAACAGACCCCTTCCTTTTCTTTGCGTATGCAATAACTTTGTCAACGCTTTCTTTGTGCAGTGCAGTCACGTATAATTTCGCCCCTTGATTGATTAGCATTTTGGCAATATTGAATCCAACATTTCCCGGCCCTTGCAGTGCAACCCAAACTCCTTTGAGCTTGTTCTTCTTGAGCTTGTACTTTGCGCATAACTTCATTCCTTCTACAACGCCAATCGCGGTGAAGGGAGACGGGTCGCCGCTGCTGCCCTTCTTTTTTGAGTAGCAAATCACGCCGACGTTCTTTGTGCGTCCCTTGATCTGATCGTAAATAAAATCAATATCTTGTTCTGTGGTCCCTACATCTTCACCCGTGATGAATTCTCCATTCATCGTGACGAGTGCGCGCGCGAATGCCTTTAATTTTGCAGGAGTTTTGCCTTTTGCATCAAGCCAGCTTATTGCCTTGCCCCCGCCGAGAGGAAAATTGATGGCTGCACTTTTGTAGGTCATGCCGCGCGAAAGACGCAACACATCGTGTAATGCTTCCCATTCAGAATTGTATGCCCACTGGCGAAAGCCGCCGAGCGCCGGACCGCGTTTTAAGTTGTGGATTGCGATCACAGAACGCATGTTGCTTACTGAATCATAAAAGAAAACAACTTTCTTATGTTTCATCGCGTTCATCGCTTCACGAAGCAAAGGGTATGTCGTGGTCTGAGTGACGCGAGGATCAGGAGGAAGCTCGCCCCGAGTGATCTCGAGGCGTTTTATCTTAGCCTTTGCCATAAGTTCAAAGATTTCCATATAAAACCCGCCTATTTCAAGCCCCCATTTGAATATTTGGCAAAATAAAACTGCCAGACGATACATCAATTATTACATTATATGAATTTATGAATTACATTATATGAAATTATTATATTATATGAATATGTTAAATGATATATAAGGAAAAATCAAAGGGTGCTTGAACTTTTTAATGTTTGTGGTGTAATAGAAAGAAAAATAGAAATAAATGTTAATACTATTACTCACGAGTGATAAGTTATAGATTAGTTATAAAAATGAGTTATAATTGGGCTATGTCCCGAATCTCGCTGCGCTCAGCCGCTGCACCGCTCGTGTAGGGAGCGATTTCATGATTTTTGACATTCTTCCACGCGAAAAGGGAAGTTATTCATAAACTCTTCTGCGTTTTAATCATTTAAAGGCAGCAATTCAGGACAGGGCCTTATTCAATTTAACGTAAATCTTACGGGAAAAACAACTTGTCGTCGCAAGAATTTAAATACTCTGAGATTTTAAATTCTTGTTTACAGTAATCCCGATACCGTGATTGTTCATGAAGAGAAGGCTCGTCACTATAGGGTGTGCTTTGGGCTTGAGCGCGCTTTCTTCAGGATGTTGGTCATCTGATGATAGGTTTAGCGTTCTTACGTACAATGTACAAGCGCTTCCCGGAACGCTTGCAGAGCACGACCCGCAAACGACGCTTCCCATCATAAGCCCAAAACTGAACGAGTATGACCTTGTTCTTATTCAGGAGAATTTCTTTTACTGGAATCAATTGGCATCAAAGACACACCACAGGTATGTTTCTTCACCGCAGCAGGGAAAAGCCTTCCGTGCTAATGATGGCTTGACTCGTTTTTCCTATCTGCCATTT
This sequence comes from Candidatus Woesearchaeota archaeon, assembly GCA_016208715.1. GTDB lineage: Archaea > Nanobdellota > Nanobdellia > Woesearchaeales > UBA11576 > JACQX01. Next base: position 4,797 of record JACQXV010000072.1, read on the forward strand.
GGCGTAGCCGACCACACACGAGTCGAATGGGTTACCTGCAACGGGTTTCTTACCGATGACAACGACTGTTTAGCGATGAAAGGATTTTCGGTAGCCACCCACCTGCTCTACTACAACCTTGGCGTCGATGTCTACAATATTCACATGGATGCTGGATCCTCCTCTGGAGACAGGCTGGCGCGTGCACAACAGATAAGCCAGCTTGTGCAGTATATCAACACGCGTTCAGCAACACGGGCGGTCATCGTCGCTGGAGATACCAATTTGACGGGAAGCGACAAAGACTTGCTTGAGAATCTACTTACAGGAGCAGGTCTAACAGACAGCTGCAGGGCACTCGACTGCGGTGATGAAAGCCGCATCGATCGTGTCATGTACAGGAGTTCTGCAGATATCGAACTTGTTCCTCTTAAATGGAAGATTCCTACGGAATTCGTTGATGAAAAAGGTGAGGCGCTTTCTGACCACGTTCCTGTCATGGTGGAATTCCAATTCAGATTGCCTTCGTATTATGTGTTTGATAAGTTTGATGCCTCGATACTCTGATTTTTGTAGGGACGCTTAGTGACAACATTTTTTCATTTTAAAAAGATATCTTAAGATTTATATTAAGAGCGGATTACGCTCCAGTCGTTAATATCATCGTTAACAACGATCAATATTAACAACGATCAATAAAAAGAGGTTCTCGTGCGTAAGACCGTCTGGGTTTTGTCGGTCTTGTACTTTATTTATAATTAATACGTTCAGCACCAGAGTCAAGAGGGGTGACTGGAAAAAAGGTGAGACAATGAAGTCAACGAAGTTAACAACAAAGCTGTCAAATCTGCATTTACATGCAAAACACGCAAAAATTTCTTCGAAGAAAAAATTCATTTTACTTTCCTTTGTGCTGTCGATCATGTTTCTTTCTCTTGTTGCGGTCGTGTATTCGCAACAGACAAAATATTTCTTTTCACTCGATCAATGCCGTTATATATTTCGTGAAGGAAGTTGTACAGTAGACGGCAAACACTGTAATGCAAATTCATACAATTACGTCTCCAAGCTTTTGAATCCAAAGAAAGACTGTCTTACACCGATCGAATTCAATTCCGGATTCACGCAAGCTGATGTCGATGCCAAGTACAGCGGAGATTGTGAGTTCGTCTATAAGGAAGGCGCGCTAGTAGACATTGATGCAGAAGCATTCGATCCTGACCCGGAAGTTGGACCAGCAGGAAAACTTGTCTGGACATGGTTTGATCCACTTGACAAGTATGGAAAGTGGCAGACCAAGAAAGGCGACGCGGGAAGGCACGACACTAAAGTAAAAGTCTCTGATGGGGATCTCTTTGACGTTCGGCCATTCTGTATCCAAGTCACGAAAGAAGTCACGAAAGCGAATAGCGCCCCGGTGCTCAAGGCATTCGATGACGTCAATGTCAAACAAGGGGATACGGTCACACTCAATCCAGAATGTTCAGATCCTGACAAAGATGAAGTCGTGGTGAAGTACAGCGGCTGGATGACTACGCCCTCCAAGACAGCTGATGCAAAGGATGTTGGAGGACACACAGTCACAGTGACGTGCAGTGATCCTGCCGGTCAGAAGGACGCTAAAACAGTCAAAGTGACTGTCAACGAAGTTAATCATGCACCACTCATTACCGGAAGAGCAGTAACTGTTAATGAGGGCGATCTTGTCACGCTGCCTGTGAGCGCGGCTGATGGCGATGGAGACAAAGTGGCGATTGAAATCTCTGATCCTGTCGGAAATGACCGCAAGTGGCAGACCAAGAAAGGCGATGCGGGAACCTACCCTGTAATGGTCACTGCAAACGACGGCAAGACTACAACACAGAAAGAATTCCTCGTGACCGTTGTTGCGACCAACCGTGCACCGACACTCAAAGTGGCTGCTGATGTAACGGTCAACGAAGGCGAAATGGTGACGCTTAGGCCGGTGACAAGCGACGCAGACGGTGATAAGGTGACTGTTGCCTACGACGGATGGATGACCACTGCTTCCAAGAAGACGGGTTATGATGATGCCGGAACCTACGAAGTCAAGGTAAGTGCAACTGACGGCAAGTCTGAACGTGTAACTCACACCGTTAAGGTGACTGTACTCAACACTAACCGCCCACCAAAAATCACAAAGGTTTACGAGCACAAGTGATCAATTTTTAATTTTTTATTCATTTTCATTAATCAAATTCTTTTGAATTCAAATTTTTTCTTTTGAATTCAGATCTTTTCAAATCTTTTCAGTTGTTTTAAAGAGGTCTTAAGATGCATTTAAGTTTACATATGTCGCAAAACCATTGCATTGTTGGGGGTTCATTTTCATGTTTCAACTGCGGTGTGCAGGACGAGAACGTGCGCTTGCGCGGATCTTGGCGTCATTCTTGGCGTCATTAATAATTCTTCTTGCAGTAGTTGGAACATCATTCGTCAGCATACGTGCGCAAACTGATTCTTCGCAAACCGATTCTTCATTTTTTCTATCTTCCTCTTCTAAATATTCCTCTTCTCAAACTTTATCTTCTTCATCTTCATACGACAGTCAATCGTCCGTACAAGTGATTGAACAAAACCATGCTGGAACCGGCTGTCCCTTTACCGTTCTTGAAGGAAATGTCCTTCGCCTGCGCGCAGAAGGCTTTGACCCTGACAGTGATGTAGGACCTGCAGGAGAGCTCTTGTGGAGCTATGCTCCGCCGGTCTCGCCATTTGGGTTGTGGCAGACACGCGTCGGAGATGCAGGAAGGTACACGACCGGAATCAAGCTATCTGATGGTGCATTCACTGATACGGTAATATTCTGCATTGATGTCGTCCCACAACCAACCGCGCTTCCTTCGCAGCCCGACAATCATGCGCCAACACTTTTTGGAGTCGATGATCTTTTGCTTGAAGAGGGACAGAGCGTAACGTTCAAGCCTGTCTGTATCGATCCTGACGGTGATGATGTATTTATGGCAGTCAACACCCAACTCCCATTCCCAGTGTATGAAAGCAGGGAAGGTGATGCCGGGAATTATCTTGTGCAAGTGGGGTGCACGGACGTGCGCGGTTCAGCAACTATTGTTGTGCAACAGGTAGCAGTCAAATCAAAGAATAATCCGCCGATAATCACTGTAAATGACGTGACAGCATATGAAGGCGAACTTATAACGGTACAGCCGCGCATTGCTGACGCTGACAATGATCCAGTCACATTCAGCATCGAAGGACCGATAGGCCCGGGCGGTGTGTGGCAGACGTACATGGGGGATGCAGGAGATTATACTATCACTGTTTTCGCAAGCGACGGAAAATCGCTGGCACAAAGACTAGTAAATATTCACGTCCTGGCAAAACAACAACTGCAAGAAGAACTGCTGCCGGAAGCAGGAAGTATAAGTGCGATAAGTGCGGAAAGCAGAGTTGTCGCAGAACAACTCTCACAACGCTCCATGCAAAAACAATCGGCTGTTGAAGTTATTGTCATAGAGAGCGTCACCGAGAGCGCAGTTGAAAATTCTCCCAAACAATCATATTCCTGCCAGGCAACATTTGTCTCATCGCCACCCGTCTCAGCATCACCCGTCTTAGCATCACCAGTATCGTCACCAGTTCAACTAAATTCACAAGATATTATTGAAGTTGTGTACTATTGAATAAGCATTTTGGCTAGAGCCTGTGCTGCAATAAGTTTTCCTCGCGCACTCGCTTTTGACCAGCTTGCTGAATCGTATGCCATGAAGGTTTCAGCCATGAGTTTATTTAGCATTCTCTATGGAAACAAGAAGTGCAAACTGCTTACACTTAAGAATCCGACTGTCGTGTACTTGTTTGAAAGTTCTTTGTTTCATCAGCAGGTCACACTGTCTCCGGTGAAGCAATTCACGCTCTTGCCAGGGGAGTGCTATATGCGGGCATCATTTGTCCGTGGATACCTCGATGAGCTTGTTGTGCAAGAGTATGCTGTACTGAGAGGGCGAAATGATTATGGCCGTCGAGAAGCAGCATACATGCGGTGTACCTATCAATCGCGAGATACTTCGGCAGCGTCAACAACCTCGCAGCAGAATTATGCAGGCTCAATATTGATAGAAAATTCACTTCGCCATTAGGGCTTCGACGCTTGAGAGTTTACGAGAATACGCTGCTACAGCAGAAGAAAAAGGCGCCGGAAATGCAGAGGGCATTACTCGCAGCGTCGCAAAAGTACTGGAAGTAAGCGCCATTCAGGGCCGTTTTCCGTAATAAATGTGGTGAGAATGAAAGCAGTCATATTCGCAGCAGGAAAAGGAACACGGATGCTTCCGCTGACCGAGCATACGAATAAAGTCCTGATTCCCGTCAATGGAAAGCCTTTTCTCTGGTACGTCATCGATGCCCTGACAAAGGCAGGCATCGCCGAGATTGGTATTGTGGTGAACTACAAACGAGAACAGATCGAACAGTTTCTTCAGCAGTTTAACATAAAAGCAACGCTGATTCATCAAGACCAACCGCTCGGAACTGGACACGCTTTGCATTGTGCGGCTTCATTTATCGGGCAGGACAATTTTCTTGCGTGTCCGGGCGATAATTTGGTTTCTGTGCAGGATATCAAGAACGTCGTCGGTGATGGGACGCGATCGCAACTGTTGGGCTTGCGCCATTCGCGTCCACAAAATTACGGCGTGCTGCAGGCAGAGAATGGACTGTTGACAGGCATCGTAGAGAAGCCCCGGGAGTTTGTCAGCGACTTGATAAATTCCGGTGTTTATTTTTTCACGAACGGCCTTCTTGCGCATCTCGTGAATGTTCCTCGCCAACTTAACGGAGAATATTATCTCACCGACGCAATAACTTCTTTTGCTAAAGCAGAACCTGTGCACGTGCGAACTGTCGAGGGGTTCTGGCTTGATCTTGGCAAGCCTGCAGACATTCCTGTGGTAGAAGAAGAACTGCGAAGACGATGGATTTGATTTTAATTCATCGCCTGCATGAATTTATCCACTGTAATATTTATTTCTGTAGCATATTCGGGCTGTTTTTCAGCCAAAATCTTGTAACGCTTAAGCTGCTGATGCGTCCCGATCAGGAACATTTGTGCATGCTCTGCGACGGTAACTTCAAAAGCATCTGCTGTTTGCGGCCACTCATAACCAGGATAACCGATCATCCCTCCGATGCTTGAGCACAGACAGAGATTCCAGAGCTTCTCAAACGGGGTAGCTTGCGGGAGCCACGTGCTTGTGCTCACGACGCGGTCTCCAAGACCGTTCACGAGCCATTGTTCAGCATTTTTTCGATATGATGTAGTGATCGCTTCGATGTCTGCAAGCACGTGGAATCTCATCTCTCTGTTTGTATCCCACATCTGCGTCAGAAAATCCGTGAGTTGCATTACTTTCAGATCATCGCGTAAGAATTGTTCAAGTCCTTGTCCGCACAGCGTTACATAATTGTCTGCTTGCGTGCACAAATGGCGGACGAGATCCCAATTATATTCCCCGTAATTTGGAATTGCGGCGTTGAGACGTCTTCCTTTGCTATTGACTTCAATGTTTCCTGTGCGCAGAAGGTCAGCTAGGTTATTCATTGCAATGGAATTAGTGGATATACTTTATTAACTTTGTCCTATGAGAAGCCGCAACAAGAATTTCTTACGAGTTTGTACTCAAGAGGAAGATCAATGGTTGGCAAAATGCTAAAAACTTCGCCCTGAAGGGCGGGAGTTTAAACCCTCCACTCGCTACGCTCGCTCTAAACAAATACAAAACTTTTTCATCAGCAGTTTTGTCTTTTGTAGTTCAAACTTGCCGGCGAAACGCGACCGTTCATCAATATGATTGCGTGGAAGGTGTGGTGACCTGCGGATGGAACGCCGCGAACAGGATATCGCGTCAACAGCATCTTTCACCTTCACTTTCTTTAGCAGCGTGAGTGCTGACTGCACTGGATCGCCAGTTGTCAGTACGTCGACCATGCCCAATTTGTGAGCATCTTTAGCGTCTAGAATCATGCCCCGTTCGATTATTTTTTGAGCGTCTCTGGGTCCAACGACTGCCTGCAACGTTTGAGTCCCTCCGAATCCAGGAGTGAGGCCAATTTTTGCTTCCGGCAAACCAAGCTTGGCATCTTTTTTGCATACGCGTAGATCTGCTGCAAGAGCGATCTCAAGCCCCCCGCCAAGTGAGTCCCCATTGATTGCCGCAATCGTGATTTTTTTAGATATCTCCAGCAGCCAGCCAATTTCCTGTCCGAGTCTTGAAAACTCATATGCATCACGAAATGAGAATCCATACATTTCAGAAATGTCCGAACCTACACTGAATGCCTTTCCTGCTCCCGTCAGAATTATTGCCTTGATTTTTTTGTTGTGATTCGAGATAAACAGTGCACGTTTCAGCGAACGCAATAATTCGGTGTTCAGCGCGTTCAGCTTATCGGGCCTGTTCAGTGTAACAACCACCGCGCTTCCCTTTTTTGCAATGGTCACAAAATCCAATCGGCACCTCTTTTTTATCGATGTCGAATGTTGCCCGTTATATTATTTAAATATTGCTGAGAAATGGGCTCTGTAGAAAATAGTGCCGGCACACTCACCACCACCGCCTTTCTGCGAGAGATAGAAAGAAGCACATGCGCGCTGACAAGTTGAACGCCCCCAGCGGCCATCGATCCGCTGGCACTCGAACTCCAGTCCGATTTCCGCTTCGCTCCAATCGAACGACGAACGTTGAGTAGTATTGAGCGAAGCGCCTTACGGTGAGTTTTTTGAGGGTATGAAACTCACCAAGAAAAAGCTTCGGGATAACACAACACTGTCGCACAGCATAACCTTTAAAAAGGCCAGGAAAAACCAGCACCGAAATCTGCTCCCGTAGTCTAGCTTGGATAGAACAGGGCCCTGCGGAGGCTCAGACCGGGGTTCAAATCCCCGCGGGGGCGTTTTTCCATTTAGAGTCTATCTCGGTAGGTCGGATCGAGCATGGGAAACAAGATGCAAGCAGTGCAAGGCGCGAGGAAGGAGCATAGCCAGAGGCTATGTGACTGACAACGCAGCAATGCGCTGCGGATTGTTTGCAAGGCGATGAGAGCACCTATCGAGATAGGCTCTTAGTCTCGGGTTGTCTTGATGATATCCTTGACTCTTGATGGTATCTTGATATGTCAGCATACCACCAATCTATGATTGGTGGATATAATTGGTGGATGGTGGTGGTATGCTGAGCATGCTCAAAAGGCGGCAGGGGTGCGCGAAGCGAACATGCCACTAGTCTATTGAGAGGTGGTCCCCTGCCGCTTTTGACAGATACATAACTTGACAGACACATAACTTAAGCAGAGTCTGGATTAAGCAGAATATGGAGAAAGCTGTAGGAGGCATTTTGTAATGAAAGCGATCGCAGTAATTCCGGGTGAAAAAAACAGTGCGCGTCTTCTTGACGTTCCTGTGCCTGATATCGACGATAACGAAGTTCTCGTTAGGAGTGTGCGTGCTGGCGTTTGCTCTACTGATCGCGAGGTCCACAAAGGGCTTTATGGTACTGCCCCGTCCGGTGAAGACTATCTTATTTTAGGGCACGAGTCTTTCGGAGTCGTAGAATTTGTAGGCCGTAATGTCTCCGGTTTTAAAAAAGGCCAGTATGTGGTTAGAACTGTTCGAAGACCATGTAGTGCCTGCGATAATTGCTCGTCAGGTGCAAGCGATGTGTGCTCCACAGGAAATTTCTCTGAATCTGGAATCAAAGAACTGCATGGGTGCATGGCAGAATATTTCAAAGATGACCCGAACTATCTTATTCCAGTGCCTGCAGAACTTGCCGATCTGAGTGTATTATTGGAGCCAATGAGCGTCGTGGAAAAAGTCCTCCGACAATCATACTTGATACAGAGGCGCCTTGAATGGAAACCAAAGAATGCGATGATAATTGGTGCAGGGCCCATAGGACTTCTTCAGGCGATGCTTTTAGTTGAGAATGGCATGACGGTTAATGTTGTTGCGCGTAGCCCTCCTTTTAATCTAAAATCGAAGCTTGTTGCTTCCATAGGCGCACGGTACATCAGTACTTCGTATCAGTCATTAGACGAAGCTGTGCGTGATATTGGCCATCTCGATCTTATTGTTGAGGCATCGGGCAACTCTACGATGGCGTTTGCTGCGATGGAAAATTTGGAAAACAACGGCGTTTTATGCCTAACGAGCATTACTGGAGGCAAGATGGAGACAGTGGTTGCATCGGACAAAATCAATCTTGATCTCGTTCTTGGCAACAAAGTTGTGTTTGGAACAGTGAATGCGAATATTGTAGATTATCAGAATGGCTTAAGAAGTTTAGAGAAATTCGCGAATCGCTGGCCAGATGTCCTGCCTGCCATGTTCACAAGAAGAGTTCCATTGCAGCAATACGCGTTCGCTTTGGAAAATTTCAGTGAAGATATTAAGACCACAATCGAGATATCTTAAACGGGAAGTTGTATGGATGTAGTATGGATGTATTTGCGATATTCTTGCGTCTTGCTCCTGTAGTATAGCTTGGATAGAATGGAGCCCTCCGGAGGCTCAGGCCCGGGTTCGAATCCCGGCAGGGGCGTTTCTTACTGCTTTCTAAACTGATTTACTTCACATCATCAACCCGAATCACGTGCCACCCGAAATGTGTCTTCACTGGTTTTGAGACGCGAATGCGGCATTCTCGAATTCTTTGACCATCTGGCCCCGTCCGAACCAGCCGAGATCTCCGCCATTTTTCCGTGAAGGGCAGAGAGATTTCTCCCGTGCGACATCTTCAAATTTCTTCTCGTGAGTCACGTCGAAGAAAACGACGTTCGCTTCTGCTTCCGTCTTTACTAGAATATGAGATGAGCTCAGTTTTGTTGCCATGAAATCACCACCGCAGACTGCTTACGATGTATATATGAACTTTTCGGCGTTATTGGTCAGTATTACTTGTTGTTGAAGTTCTGTGTGATAACAATTATCAGTGCGATGCTAACAAGAGAACCTTCTATTTTTGTGTTTTGGCTGAAATAATTTCAGAAGAATTCCGCATTTTCGAAAATACTGCTTGTCAGAAAGAATATTTTTCATAACGGCAAAAACTTATTTTAAATTTTTGCATCACAATTAATGAACTGGTGTCACAGCGCAGTTTTCCATAGGTTGAACACAAGACCACAGAAAATCTTCACAGAAACGACGGTTGCGTGTTCATCCACAACAATAAAAAAATCACTGAGGTGAGAATATGAAGAAGAATGTGAAGAATATACAAATGAAAATGATGATGAGCGTGGCCCTGCTGTTTTTGGGCGGAATGAGCGTATACGCTTCTGCCGATCATGTTATCATCAACCAGGTGCTTTACGATCCAATCGGATCAGAGACTGGGGGAGAGGCGGTTGAATTGTATAACCCAACCAGTTCTTTCGTCAATATCAGCGGATGGGTAATTAAGACAGGGAGCTCGGCGACAGACGCGGTTTTAGGAAACAACGTCATTCTTCAGCCAACTCAGCATTATCTCATCGCTGATGCAGGATGGGACGCTGCAAAGGACAATGTAAGTTGGCCTGTTGCAGATCACGAAGAGCCGATCACGCTTGCGAACACTAATTCAGGAGTCGCGCTCCTTAACGGAACTAAGGTTATTGATGCTGTCGGATGGGGTGACCCGGCGTTTTTGTTGCCTGATCTTTTTGAAGGGTCTCCCGCGCCACAGGTGAGTGCGGGCCAGGCCTTGCGCAGACTTCTGTTCTCTGACTCAAACAACAACAGTGCTGATTTTGTTGCGCTGATTCCTGATTTTCACAACAGCGCAGGCGCAAATGAAACGCCAGGTAATGACAGCAAACCTGTGTCGAATGTCTCGCTTGTAGTGATCGTCACAAACTCACAGCCCCAGATCGACCAGATTCTAGTGGCCCCCGACGAAGATCTTCTTGCTTCTGGCGTTCAGATTCTGCCATTTCCAGGGCAGAACGCGACCGTCAACGTCACTGCTGTTGTCACGGACTTGAATCAGCACACGACCATTGCGTCTGTGAAGGGGTTACTGCAGCCCTTTGGCAGAGTCTTTTACCTCAACAAGACTGGCTTCATAAATGCGACAACGGCGCTCTTCCAAGGAACTTCGTATCTCCAGTTCTTTGAGGCGTCGCAAAATTACAGCATCGTCCTGGACGCCACTGACGATACGAACGCAAGTGTCGCCGCAGCTGCGCCTTTTCAGTACAGTTCGGTCACTGCGATCGAACTGGAGACTGCGGCGCTTAATTTTGGGTTTCTGAGCGCGGGTGCAGCGACGTTTTTGTTAGGTGATGCGTTGTTTGGGACGGTGTCGCAGCCGACGGTACGTAACATTGGCAACAGCAAAATAGACCTCGGCATCAAAGGTTCGGCTCTGGCAAGTGGCGGCGCCAGTATACCCGTAAGCAGCATCAAATACACTTTTGACGCTAGCTTCTCAAGCAATGTTTCAGGAACGCTAAGCACGAGCATGTCGATGAAGCCGGCGGGAATGGCGCCAGGAGCTGCATCATACGTTCCGCTCAGTTTGGAGCTTACCGTGCCCGCAGGTACAAAGAGCGGCCTCTTCAATGGCCAGTTGATGCTTGCGGCAGCAAGTCCGTGAGGGAGGGCAATGCTGCAGCAATCGAGAGGTAATTTTCTTAGTATGTTCTTTTTTTCTTTTTTCTTTGTTGTTCTGTGTAGTACCGGCTCAGTCGCTCTCGGGCTTGGCGTTTCACCGAGCTCACTTACAGTTGAGAAGGCTTTTCGTAATCACACGTACGGAAGAGAGATGACGTTGATGAACCCCAATGATGAGGATGTTGAATTCAGCATTGTACAGGAAACGAACAGCAGCATTGTCGTGAGCGCCGAGCCAGCACAAGGGGTTATTTCAGCACGGCAAAAAAAGACAATCAATGTCTTCATCTTTGTTCCTGCACGTTTGCTAAACGGACAGTATGAAGACCTATTGCTTGCGCAGATGCATACAGAAAATGCCGACAGTCTCGTCGTTACACCATCGCTCGCAATACCTGTACGAACGAAGGTGCACGCGAGCACGGATCTGGGGCTTGCTGATGAGAATGCTCCGGATGATGAGATTGAACCATCGGAAGACACTGTAATCGAGGAAAACGGTTCGTTTGAAGAATCGTTTGATTCTTTGCAAGATGAGGCCGCGATAAAGTTGCCGGATCAGGCGCAAGTAGAAACCGATCAGCATCTTGAAGAAAAATCGTCTACGCGTGCTATGCAACAGATAGGCGATGGATCAGGCCTGATAGGAAACGCCGGCGCATTTTTCAAGGAGCAGAATCTCTCGCTTGTAGACATCACTGCATTTGTCATTTTCCTTGGTATGCTGATCGTGTTTACGATTACTACATTGCGAAGCGAAGGAAAATGCAATGCAAAGAGACGGAAGCAAAAAAGGAGACCCGCGCTTTAGTGCCCTACGCGCCTGCGTTCTCTTGCAATTGCGCTTTCCAGCTTGTCAGCGCGGCTAAGCAGGTCTTGTTTTTCACGCGCCATGCGCGTCACTTCCCGCGCATAGTTTGCAAGTTCGAAATCTGCTGTTTTTATCTGGGAAGATATCGCACGGAATTTATTCATTTCTTCCTGCAGTCCTTTGATTTCCACAAGCACGCGACCCAATTCATCCTTGAGCGCGTTGTAGACCTTGATGTCCGCTTCAAGCTTTTTGCTCTGCGCCGCAATCTCTCCACGGAAGCTCTCTGACAGCTCTTCAACGATTTTTGTCTTAAGCTGCCCTTTGAGAAGCTTGAAATCATAGATGTCATCTTTGAGCTCTTCATTGAGCTTCTTCGTATGGTTAAGTTGTTCCATGAACTCGAGGTAGATGTTTGAAGTGTCAACATTCACCTGCGAAATCTCCTGTTGAAGCAATCCCACAGCTTTTGCACCTCCTTCGACCGCTTTCGTGTGCGCTTCAATCTTCACAGTATGATCTGCTACCACTGCAGATAATTGATTAATTTTTTCTTCAACTTCAAGCAAACTCCTCACTTTTGAAAAGACCATTCATTTCACCCCAATTAATTTATCGCGACCGTTGTGTTGAATACAAGTTCTCCACTTCCTCAAGTGTGCTGATATCCTCAGGGGAGCGTTCCATCTCGCGCAGTCGCGCAAGTCTTGGAAAGCGCAGTGCATATCCTGACGAATAACTTGGACTTTTTTGTATCTCTTCATAACTGATTTCAACGACGATATGCGGCTTCACACGCACCACCCTGCCTTTCTCTTCGACAATAAGTGGCTTCAGTAAATTCGTCATCTCATCAAACGTTACTCCGTCTTCGCTTGCAAGTTCCTTAAAGCCTGTCCCGACTCTGCCAATCTCAATGAATGCTCCCGTATCCGAATCTTTGCACGCAAGCACAAAGCTTGTGAGCCAGCCTGAACGTTTTCCTTCACCCCATTCTGCACCGACAATCACCAAGTCAAGAGACTGCATCGTTGGTTTTACTTTGACCCCAAAACCTACGCGTGAGCCAGGCCTGTATTCTGCATCGAGGTTCTTGAACATAACTCCTTCTTCTCCGGCTTTGAGCGCGTCTTGGTAAAACTGCTCTGCCGCTGAATCGTTGTCTGTAACAACTTGGCGTGCTAGCACGATCTTTTGTGGAACTTGCGTAACGATCCGTTCGAGAATTTCTCGCCGTGCCTTGAATGGACGCTTGATAAGTGTTTTGTTATCGTGATACAAAAGATCAAACACGTTTACTTCGACGGGAAACTCTTTTGACATCTGTTCAACATCATATTTTCTCTTGATGCGTTGTGAGATACTCTGAAACGGCAAATATTTGCGTGATTTGGGATCAAACCCGACTGCTTCCGCATCGAGGATGAAAGAATCTCCCGCAACATGGCTCTTGACAAATTCCACAACTTCCGGAAACTGCGATGTGACCTCTTCGAGTCGGCGTGTGAAGACGAGAATTTTGCCGACACTCTTATGGATCTGCATGCGGAATCCATCGTACTTGAACTCAACCGCACAAGGCCGGCCCACGCGTTCAAAGGCATTAGCGATATTGATCGCCTTCTGAAAGAGCATGACTTTCACAGGTTTGCCACTCTGAAGATCAAGTGCGGTCAGACCCGCGACGCCTTGCTCTTTTGCAATCTTGGCAACTGCGGCGAAATCATTAAGAATATCATATGCTGATTGTACAGCGTCCACATACTTATTGTAGACTTCGCGATTCTCCGGTTCGATAGATTTCTCCGCCGGATCATACTGGATTTTCACATCGTCGCCAAAGAATGCCCACACGATTGCGTCACGCAGAATTCCTTCACCGATCCCAACGCGAAGTTCTTCAAGAACGGTGCGAATGATATACCGAGCTTCATCGGGCGATGCGCTCGTGAGCAGTTCGGCGATGAGCGCTACCTTTCGATCGATCGAACCCGGCCCTTCAAGCGCAGACATTTTACGAATGTTTGAAATAACATTGTTCACGCTTAGTTTTTTTGAGAATAGCGTGACTTGTTTTTTCTGCGTTGTTAGATTTTCTGTAACGACCCCGAGGTCGCCTGTGCGCTTCCATTCAGCTTCGATTGCTGCATCGGTGTATCCAAGTGATTTAGCGATAGCTTTTGTCACAAGACGCGTAGCAACACCGGTCTTGCGATCATCCCATGATGGAAAGATTTTTCCCTGCATAAGAAGAACGATGGATTCGATATCTGTTGGGTCTGTTTGTTTAAGAAACTCCGAGAGAATCTTGGTTTTCTCAAGGCGCTTTGTGGCTGATTGGATGTGCTCGTACGTATCCACTAATCTTTTGTAATCCATGCTTAGAGAGCTTTCTGCGCGGTATATATAGCTTACGTGTGAAGGGGCTCTGTCCCGAATCTCGCTTACGCTCGGCCGCTGCACCGCTCGCTGTGAATATGCTTGCCATCTTGTTGCCGAGAGGATGTTTAAGCAACCGGTTTATCGTTTCAGCTCGCAGGGTGGCAGCGGCACATTCGGGACAGAGCCAGAGCTATAAAAACATTTATATACGACACGGGCAAAAATAGGATGTATGGAAACCTTTGAGGTCATTGAAAAGAGGCGGTCTGTCCGTAAGTACCTAGACGTTCCTGTTGAGTGGGAGAAAGTTGGCAATATTCTTCGGGCCGCGCAGTACGCTCCATCTGCGGGCAATCTGCAGGATTGGAAATTTGTGGTTGTAACTGATAAAGATACCAAGAAAAAGATAGCGAATGCTGCAATGCAGCAGAGTTGGATCGAGGAGGCGCCAGTTATCATTGTTGTCTATTCAGAACCGTATAAGACAAAACGTTTCTACGGTGAGATTGGAGAAAAAATATATAGCGTGCAGAATTGCGCTGCCGCAATCGAAAACATGCTTCTTGCAGCGACCGACCAAGACCTTGGCAGCTGTTGGATATCCGCATTTGATGAGTCGATGCTTTGCACAATCATAAATTCTCCAAAAAATGTGAAGCCGCAGGCAATCGTCACGATCGGCTATCCTGATGAAGCGCCGATTACTCCGACAAAGTATCACTTGTATGATTTGACATTCATCAATGCATGGGGCAGTAGAATCGTTAATCCAGATCTCGTCCTTGACAACTGGAGCGATGTCATACTGAAGAAGATCGACGAGGCCAAGGAAGCAGCGCAGAAAGAAGCAACGCCCTTAGTGAGGAGACTTTTTGAAAAAGGAAAAGAGCACGCAAAAAAGATCCACGAAACGATAAAGAAGAAGGCTGAAGAGCAAAAGGAAAGAAAAAAGAAACAACAAAAATCAAGCGAAGAGGAAGTTCTTGAGAGTACAGAAGAAGCGGAGTACTAACCTGATGCATAATGTTTTCTAATAGCGTTGACTCCTTTGTCGGTGAGACATTATAAATAATAGATAAAGTAAATAAGCTCTTGTTGTCCTTCTCACTGCTTTTTGTGGCCGTCAATGTACGCCTTGAGCTGAGTATATGAGAGCTTCTTTGTAGAATTCTCTTCAAACTTCACGCCCAGATACTCGTACACCTTGCGCCATTCCTGCGAGCTTGTCACGCCATTCCCGTCAGCATCTGCTATCGTTGCGGCTTGGGCGCTCACTTGGCGGTACGTTTCACGATAATCGAGGTAGTTTGCTGCCATGAGCGAACCAACCGCTCCCGTCATTCCCACGATCATCAGCATTCCGGCGACACGCTGCTTATACGGAAATCCGAACGCGCAAGTTTCTGGGCGTTTTTCGTATTCACGCAGCCAGGTCTCTTGAATAATGCCTGGCTGTTTTTCATTCATCCGCGTGATCGCTCCCATGAAAATCTGCGCGTTCGTCTTCAGGTCGTCTCGCCTTCTCCATGGATGCACAACGTCATAAGCGAGCACGCCAAACCCATTCGCATAATCGGCAAACCGGAAATGATGGTACACTTCAGGTCGATCATCAATGATTGATTGGTACTCGCTCCAAAGCTTTGGCGCTTGCGGAAGCCTTGCGCAGTCCACTCCCTCCTTACGGCAACGCTCAAAAAACGCCGATTCACGGGCACGGAAACGGTACGACTTGACGAGATCATCGATGAAAATCATGGTTCCACCCCACTTGAACTTTCCTGTACGTGCTGTAATCAAATTACGTAGGCAATGTACTGTCTTGTTGACTTTTGTTGACTTACTCGATCTTCTGCGAGCACTCTTTCTTGAACTCCCAATAATACCAGCAATTCTTGCCAAAGGCCTTAAAACTGTGGCAGCCATCGCACGCGGCCTTTTTCTCTTCAAGCACGTGAAAGTCATACTCTTGGTTTTCTCGATGCACGATTTTTATAGTCATACCCGCTGTAAGAGTGCTTCATTATTTAAAACTTATTGCAAGCAAGCGGGGGCGGGTTCTGTCCCGAATCTCGCTTACGCTTGGCCAGTGCACCGCTATAAGTGCTCTGCTCGCTGCGGATATGCGAGTCAGCTTGTTGCTTGGATGATCTTGAATGTCCTGTTCATCGTTTAAGCTCACAGATTGCGGCGGCATAATTCGGGACAGAGCCCAAATTGGCAATACATTTAAATACTAAAAAACGTTCAATGTTGCCTGGAAATCTACAAAAAGAGGCAGATTATGTCATTACGTAAAGATGTGCGCGACTTTCGAAGGATGCGCCAGATTCTCACAGTTCTCTTACAAAATGAATTTGGCTACCTCCTTGATGAACTTCGCCTGAAGGGTTTTATCAACCTGAGTCATCAGCTGTGGCCGAAAAAATTCAAAGGAAACACCGAAGCACTTAAGCCCAAACGGCTCCTCAAGATATTCGAAGAGCTTAATGGAACCTTTATCAAGCTCGGTCAATTGCTTGCGCTGCGCCCTGACCTCATCCCTACAGAATACTGCAATGAACTACGGAAACTCCAAGACAACACCAGTCCATTCTCAGGCAAACAAGCCAGGCAGATCATAGAAACAGAGCTCAAACGGCCATTGCGCCGCGCGTTCTCTGTCTTTGATGAGACGCCGATAGCATCTGCAAGCATCGGGCAAGTGCATCTTGCAGCGCTCAAAGACGGCACCCGCGTAGTAGTCAAGGTGCAAAAGCCAAACATCGAAGAGACATTCCGCACAGACATCCGGCTCTTGTATAAACTTGCCGCGCTCATCGAAAAACGATACCATCCTAAGCTCTTTGATCCGCGAAAGATCGTTTCAGAATTTGAACGCTATACCGAACGTGAACTCCACTATGTTCAGGAAGCCAAAAACATCGAACGGTTCTTTGCAATGTATAAGGACAATCCTCGACTGCAGGTCCCAAAAGTATTCTGGGACTACACAACATCAAAAGTCCTCGTAATGGAGCATCTCAGCGGCAAACGCCTCACTGATCTTCAACATCTCACTCCGCGTGCACGTAAGATGATCGTCGAGACGATCGTTGATGCAATGTTTGAGCAGGTTTTCGAGCACGGCTTTTTCCACGCGGACCCGCATCCGGGCAATTTTCTTCTTAAACGCAATGGAAAGCTGGCGATGCTTGATTATGGCATCGTTGGAAGGCTCGATGAGTCGCTGCGTATACGCGTAAACCGGCTTTTTATCTCTATAATGCGTGCGGACACGGAAGAGATTGCCCGCGCAATGCTCAAACTTGGCGTCGCTGAGCAGGGATTTTCTGTCGCCGCATTCAAAGAAGAGGCACACGAGGTGCTCGGAGCGTTCTACAATGTGCCGGCCGAACAAATAAATATAGCAGATGTGTTCGATCGGCTCATTTGCCTCTCACGAAAACACTCACTCAAACTCCCAAGCGATTTTGTGCTCTTGCTCAAAGCACTCATGACTCTCGAAAGCGTTGTACGCGTGTACGATCCAAAATTCAACTTCATAAGGCACGTAAGGCCTTTTGCAAACAAGCTCGCGCGACAAAAGCTAAGCCCGACATTCATCGCAAAACAATTACGCGAAAAGACTGAACACGTACTCGACTTTATTGAAGATGTCCCTGAAAAATCTTCTGAATTCCTGTCACGGTGGCGCCAGACTGAATACGATCTAAAGACGCTTGATAACAACGTCGTACTTCTCACCAGCGAACTTGATAAGTCAAGCAACCGCATTTCGCTCGGCATGATCCTCGCAGGTCTTATTATTGCATCAACCATGCTGCTTCCATACCGCGATGTTGTTCTATTTGGAATGAGTGCATTCAGCTTTGTAGGATTTTCACTCTCATTTATTCTCATCTTGATCTTAAGCGTATCTATGCTGCGCGAAAAAACCGTCTAAAAATCATCTAAGAAAGAAATCATCTAAAAAATCAGAGGTGAATCTAATGTTAAGAAATGTAAAAAAAGCAGTGTACCTTGGCGTCAGTGTCGCAGCTGTCACCAAAGATAAACTGAAAAAAGAAGTTAAGAAATACATTGATAAGGGACACATCAGCTCTAAGCAGGGTGAAGAGCTCGTCGCGCAAGTCCTCAAAGAGTTGCGTCGAGACCAACAGCGAGCAGTCAAATTCGTAACACGCATCGCAATGAAGCAACAGCGAAGCGCAAGACCGCTAGTCAGAAAAGGAGCTAGCGTCGCAAGACGGGCAGTAAAGACAGCACTCGCAAGGGCGTCTCCAGGCGCACGAAAAGTCGCACGCGTTATGCTCAGCGAAGCACGCAAAGTCGCTGTAGCGGGTGCAAAACGTGGAGCAAGACAAGCGGCACGTGTAGCAAAGAAGGTCAAAGCGCGTGTCGCAGGGAGAAAACCGGTGCACGTGCGCGTGACAGGAAAGCGCGTGCGCAAAGCAGCGAAGACTGTCGCAAAGCGCGTCATGAAGCGGGTCGTGAAGGAGGCTACACGGCGGGTGCTGCGAAAGAAGAAGAGACGTTAATTATTTTTTTATTGCTTCTTTTTCTTTGATAGCTTTTTTTATCTTTATTTCTATCAACGATTTTCATTTTGGCCATTTAAGAAAGATTTAAAAAGCAACTTCTGTTTCTGCAGGCATTCTTCCATAAACGTTTATTTTTTATGGGTCTGTAGCTCAGCCCGGTAGAGCAATCGGCTCTTAACCGATAGGTCAGGGGTTCGAATCCCCTCAGACTCACTTTTTCTTTTTTGGCATTTGTTTAGCAAGCGTCGCCGCCGACCGGCGAGCGAACGCCTCCATTTGATGTGTGAACGTTTTGCTTGTCAGTGTGATGAGAAGCGTTTGGCTCTCTCGCGATTATTCCTGGGACATCTGGCAACCCTGCAGCGTAAATCTACGCTGGCAAGATCGGGCGACCTTCGCTTCGCGGCGGTCACCCGCGTTATAATCACATCATACGGAATGATTTTGATGATGTCTGGCGGCGCAGGAATGATTTTTTGTAAAATTTTTTGTAAAAGCAAGAGATCGCACCAAGCAAATAACTCTATGGAATCGCGGGCGTCGTGGCGACGCTGCGAAGTTGTTTGCTAAACAAATACCTTTTTTGTATTATTTTTTGTATTATCGACTGTGGCGCTGGCTATGCTGGTGCTTTTTATTGATCGTGTTTTTATTAACGTACGTAGCACTAACGCACTGGCGGCCATTTGACTGCGTTTCTCATTTTTTCTCATGCACAAAAATGTCGCCAAACATTTTGTGTAGGGTTTGAAACCCCGTTCTTTAGGGCGACATTTTTGGCATCCTAAATGTCAGAAATGCAAAGCATTTCTGAGCATGCTCAGAAACTAAAGGTTTCTGACAAATCGGTCTATACATGCAGGCGTCCCGTTCAAACTCCGCACTTTAGTGCGGAGTAGGACGCCTGCGACCGATTTTTATGATCTTGCTTTTGCAGTCTGTTTTGCAGTCTGTGAAGAAAATCCAGCACAAGGGTTTTAAATGAATTTTTACTCTCTCCTCCCATGGCAGATGAAATACAACGATTACGCGTGGCGAGCTACAATATCGCAGGCACAAAGAAACGAGCCTACACTGTGCGTGATTTTCTGCCATGGACACAAGGCAAAGTGAACTATGGCGTTCTTGATGGCATTGCAGAATTCTGCCATTCGTATAAAATTGATGTGATCGCGTTCCAGGAAATCGAACGCTCGTTCCACTTCACCGGATATCTTAACCAACAAAAATACATTCAAGAGAAAGCAGGCTTTTCCCATTTTGAATACATCACTAATTTTAATTTTGGCAAAGCTTATTTTGATCATGGTCTGTGTATCCTTTCAAAACTTCCTATCGAGGATCCAAGAAAAGTGAAGCTTTACCGACAGGATGACTGGTACTTTCATCTTGTAGAACAGTTCATCGGAACCAAGAAAGCCCTCGTAACGAGCATCGCCATTGCCGACGTCCCAATCACGTTCATCAACGCGCACCTTACTGATGGTGACGCAAAACAACGCGCCAAGGAAGTGTCAATCCTCTTCGAATATGCTCTGCAGTGCACACCCGCGATACTTCTTGGCGATTTCAATACGCCGCCAAAAGGCAACCGCAAGAAAGGCAATGGGCCGCGGTACATCAACGATGAATCGCTCTCCGAAATAGAAGAACTTTCCCGTAAGCACCCGCGGCTCATCAAGGTCAATCCGCAACTTTCACTTTTTGACCCTGATTTAGAAACAGAAGAGCGGCACTTCACGTATCCTGCAGACAGCCCAAACGTCAAGCTCGACTATGTTTTTGTCGTCAATAAAGATGATGATCCTGTCCAAATAGACATCGTCGAGGCATTTGTTCCTGATGTACAACTTTCAGACCATCGACCCATCATCAGTGACCTGTGCATCGAGAAGCGCCAGGTTGCTCACGAGCCAACTGCTCCTTCCGAAGAAGAAAAGAAAGAAGAAAAGAGTGTTCTTGAGAACATCGCGTCCCTCATCAAAGGGGACTGAGCAATCTGCCCGCGCTCTTTTTTCCGCATTAGCGATAAGCATATAAACCATCGCACGACTTTTCTGCCGTATGAATCCAATCATCGTTTCTCACGTCAACAAAACATTCAGGACGAAGACACAAGATATTAAAGCATTACAAAATGTAAGTTTTGAAGTTGAGCAAGGCGAAATATTTGGACTTCTCGGACCAAACGGGGCAGGGAAATCAACACTCATCAATATTATGCTCAATCTTCTGACACCAACCGACGGGAGCGTACTTATCCTTGGGGAGAAACCGGGACCGCGCGTACTCTCAAGAATCAACGTCGTCGCCGGAGGAAGCGAATTCCACTGGGCGCTCACGCCGCGCGACATTTTGTCGTTCTATGCCCGAATCTACCAAGTCACAAATTTCAAAGAGCGAATTGCGCAGCTCGCGTCGCTGTTAAAGATTCACCACCTGCTTGATCGAAAGTTCTCATGGCTCTCAACTGGTGAAAGGCTGCGTGTCGCGTTTGCAAAAGCGATGCTAAACAGGCCAAAACTGCTTCTCATGGACGAACCGACTCTTGGGCTTGATCCTGGCATAGCGAAGGACGTGCGAGCCGAGATCCAACGCCTCAATCGAGACACAGGCATGACAATTTTGCTCACAAGCCATTACATGCATGAAGTCGAGCAACTCTGCAACCGCATCGCATTCATCTCCAAAGGAAAAATCGTAGACATCGGAGAGGTCAAGGAGGTCAAACTAAAACACTTCGGCACATATGAGATAACGGTCACACTTGACAAAAAACCCAAAGCATCCTGGGTGAGTGCTCATGCACTGCGTGTAGAGGAGAATAAAATTAAGGCCACACTCAAAGATGAGGAATCACTCAGCACATTGCTCGCGATGATACATGAGTCAGGTTATCGCATCAATGACATCGCTATCAAAAAACCCACGCTAGAAGACTACTTCATCAAAGTTCTGCATGAACAGTAAAGCACACGAACAGTGAAGAAAGGCACAAGATGAAACTCAACAACATTCTCGCGGTCGTCCGAAATGACCTTCGCATCATCCGGCGCGTCAAGTGGAGAACGCTTGAGATAACGTACTTCCCTCTCACCACCATCCTTATCTGGGGGCTCTTTGCACTGCACAGTAAACAATACGCGTTTGAGGCGGGTCTCATCGTGCTTATTGTGAATCTCTTCTGGAGTTTCTGTCATATCGCGCAGCAGCAAGCAAATATTCTGCTTATGGAAGACCTCTGGAGCTTAAGCATCAAACATGTTTTTATAGCTGGAGTGTCAGAATTTGAGTACTTGATTGCAAAACTTGTTACCAGCACAAGTGCTGCGATAGTGATCGGAACACTTTTACTATTTGTAGCAAACGCGTTTGGAGCGCCTTTATTTGCAAACTTGCAGACTGTCCTGGTGCTGGCAGGCATAGCATTACTAGGATCAATCGCACTTGCCATTTTTGTCGCTGGAACGATCATGATCTCCGGACGCGAGTATGGCTTTCTCTCCTGGAGCGCCATGCAATTATTCGTATTCCTTTCTGCACCATTTTTTAGCCCGCGCTTGTTCCCTGCGTTTTTACAATGGGCGAGTGCAGTCATGCCATTTACGAATGTGTTTGAGATCGCCCGTGCACTCGCAACGCGCGCACCAATCCAATCGGCAGTATTTTTGAAAGCATTTGTCATAGTAGTAGTCTATCTTTTGGCGTCATTGCCTTATTATGCCTGGGCATGCAAGCGGGCGCGTAAGACGGGCGTGCTTGCCAGGATGGCGCACTAGAGTTTTTGTATTTGTTTAGCTAATCACTCTTACAGCGCCGCCACCGACCTGCGAGCTGGCGAGGAACGGCTACGCTTCCACAGCTCTTGGGATCTTCATCCGATTTCACATACATGCGAGCGGTGGACGATTGCGTGTCATTATTCGGCAGGCTTCATGCCTGCCCTGATGTGGGTTGATAAGGGAGGCACTCCCTTATGCGTCGTGAGCGGCTCTGTGAGCATAAGAGATAAACAAATACGAGTTTTGCATTAAATTAAGTCATTTTTGACAACGACTTGACAACGACAAAACAAGAACAAAGAAAAATTAAATAAGATGCCTTATAAGAAAAAACCTGGGGACGCAATCACCGTGGTATCGATCTACAAAAGCCTGCTCAAACCCATCTTCTTCAGGATGGATCCAGAAACAGTGCATAACCGCGTAATGCGATTAGGTAAATTTCTGGGCAGATCAAAAGCAAACCGCGCACTTATCCGCTCCATCTTCTACTTTGAACACCCTGCTCTAAACACAACCGTTGCAGGCATCACATTCAAAAATCCGGTTGGCCTTGCCGCTGGATTCGACAAAAACGCACAGCTCTATGACTTGCTGCCCGAACTAGGCTTCGGATTTGCAGAATTAGGGTCCATCACCGGCGAGGCCTGCGCAGGCAATGCCAAGCCAAGACTCTTTCGCATTCCGCAGGAAAAATCCATCATCGTTAACTATGGACTCATGAATGACGGCTGTGAAACGATCTCGAACCGGCTGCAAAATGCAATCTTCCGCATTCCAATTGGATTAAGCATTGCGAAAACCAACGATCCTTCACTCGATACTGACGCAGGAATTCGGGACTACATCAAAGCCTACCGCTCGCTGCACCCGCTAGGCTATTATACAACAATCAACGTCAGCTGTCCGAACACCGCCGACGGGCAAACGTTTGGCCACGCGCAAAACCTCAGACCTCTTCTTGCCGCTCTCGCCAACGAAAAGCATGAAAAGCCAATCTTCATCAAGATAAAACCAGACTTCACTGAAAAAGAACTCGAGGAGATCATCAAGATCGTCAACAGCTACGACTGGATTGCTGGCTTTATCATCAGCAATTTAACAACCTGCCGCGAAGGACTTAAAACACCCAAAGAAGAACTCGACAAACTTTCTCCAAAAGGCGGCTTAAGCGGTCTTCCCACCCAAAAGCGCAGTCTCGCCGCCATTCGTTTCGTCCATCAGAGAA
This sequence comes from Candidatus Woesearchaeota archaeon, assembly GCA_016208715.1. Lineage (GTDB taxonomy): Archaea > Nanobdellota > Nanobdellia > Woesearchaeales > UBA11576 > JACQX01. The sequence goes on from JACQXV010000072.1 coordinate 28,159, forward strand.
GCCCTAAAATAATCATCGGTTGCGGCGGCATCTTCACTGGCCAAGACGTCATAGATAAACTTAAAGCAGGCGCATCACTTGTCCAGCTTGTTACTGCTCTGGTCTATGAAGGGCCGGGCGTCATTTCAAAAATCAATCGTGAGATCCTCTGCCTGCTGCATAAAGAAAATCTCCGGTCCATTGACCAATTAAAAAAGAAGTATCATACGCTCAAAAAAGATGGCCCCGCCCTTTAGGGCGTTGGCTCTTTTTTGGCGTCCTAAAAATCCGCAGTCAAAGAAAGTGCCGTCAAGCCTCTGGCTTTAGCCCGAGGTAGGGCGCTTTCGGCGGATTTTTATGACAATGCGGTAAAATTCAACGTATTTGTTTAGCGGTGTCGCGACCGACCTGGCTGACGGTATTCGGATCGTCTCACACGATTCTCGGTTCATTATTGATGAATATAATCAGTTTTACGCGCGCAGCGAGTGTCGTGGCCGCGCCGCGATTCTGCTAAAGATCCGCTAAACAAATACAATTCAGCCAGTTTTCTTCAATGCGCTAAGATTCCACCACTCGTTGCTATGCTCAAACCTACGAACGTAATAAACAGCTCTGTCCCGAATCTGCCGCTGCCACCCTGCGAGCTGCATCAAAGAACATTATGTGCGTATTTGTTAGCGGCGCCGCCACCGACCTGCGAGCTAACGACGATCACATCGTCTCGCACGATTCTCGGTTCGGTAAGCAGCTTAACTTCCACAGCGAGCGCGGTGCAGCGGCCGAGCGTAAGCGAGATTCGGGACAGAGCCGTAATAAACAAAACATTTTTATAATGGTAGCTATTTATAGCTAAAAATAGCTACAATGGAAAAAACAGGAAAGCTCACAGGAAAGTTTAAAGGAACACTTGCCCTTGAGGATATAGACGTGGAAGAAGTGTTCACGAAAAAGGTTCTCTACAATAATCAATCAAGCGCCAAAGTTCATCTTCCGAAACGTTTCGTCCATAAGACAGTATACGTAGTCATCCCGCAATCACGATCAGTTCGGTAAAATCGTTTTGAGGTAAATCTTTGGAAAGAGGTTAGATCCGCAAGACCCCGCCCCCGCCCGTTTAATGCGCTAAGATTCCATCAGTCGTGGCTATGCTCAAACCTACGAACGTAAGTGAGCATGTGGGACTGGTGGAATTCGCTGAGTCAAAAGCTCGCTTTTGACAACTGCATTTTTCGGCGCTCAGAATTCATCCAGTTCGTAAGGCTGGGAAATTCTGTTGTCAAAAACGTCAGTGCACAAACGTGCGTTGGCGGGGGGTTTTTTTATTTTTGTGACATGAAAGACGGTGATATACATAATCAAAACAAAAATCATCAGCACCCTTGGACCGGCAACTGAAGATTTTAGTCATGTCAAGCGGCTCGTGGATGCCGGGATGAATGTTGCACGCTTGAATTTCTCACACGGCAATTATGCCCAGTTCCACCGGATCATTCACAATGTTCGTAGAGCATCGAAGACTGTCGCGATCCTTTTGGACACAATGGGTCCTGAGATGCGCACAGGCATGGTTGAGAAGAATGCGGTGCTTAAGAAAGGACAGATTTTTACGCTTACAACGCAGAAGTGCATAGGCAACAGCAGGCGCGTGTACGTCACGTATCATCATCTTGCGCGCGAAGTAAAAAAAGGGGATAAATTACTCATTGATAATGGATTTATTGAACTTGAAGTAACTCGGACGACAAAGACAGACATCATCTGTAAAGTTATCACTGGTGGAAAACTTGCAGACCAGAAAGGGATTAATTATCCTGGTCACGCCACAAAGCAGCCATCGGTCACGAAAAAGGATCGTGCGGATATCGCATTTGGACTTCTGGAGGGAATTGATATAATTGCTGTTTCGATGGTGAGAAAACCAGGGGATGTTTTAGCGATCAAGAAGCTGTTGGGTGCTCACAAGCACGTAAGAGTTCTGGCGAAGATCGAGAATTACGATGCAGTAAAAAACTTTGACGGTATTTTGGCGGTCGCTGATGGCATCATGGTTGCACGGGGCGATCTTGGTGTTGAACTGCCAACGGAAGCGGTGCCGCTAATACAAAAGCACATCATCAAGAAGTGCAATATTGCAGGAAAACCCGTCGTGACTGCAACGCAGATGCTTGAGTCGATGGTGACAAATTCGCGTCCGACACGCGCTGAGGCAAGCGATGTGGCTAATGCGATTCTTGATGGAACTGATGCTGTGATGACCTCTGAGGAGACCGCGATCGGCGAGTTTCCTGTGCACGCCGTGAAGATGCTTGTAAAGATTGCTATGGAGACTGAAAAGAGCCTCTCCCTTAAGCGCGACATTCCCATAAGGTCGTCCGACGATGCCATCGCCAAAGCTGTCGACGACATCGTAGAGAAGACAGACATCGATAAGATACTTGTATGCACCTATTCTGGTTATTCTGCGCAGACTGTCTCAAAATTTCGTCCACGCTTGCCCATCATTGCAATAACGCCTGATGACAACACAGTAAGATATCTGAATATGGTATGGGGAGCCATTCCTCTCAAACTGTCAAAAGAAGTTTCTTCGCTGCGGGAATTGCTGTTGCGCGGAGTCGAGCTCGCGTACAAAGAAGGGCTGTTGTTAAAGACTGACAAGGTCATAATGACTGCAGCCCATCCGCTCAATGTGCGCGGACGCATGAACATGATTGAAGTGCACAAGGTGTCTGATATTCTTTATGGAAAAAAGTGGCTTGAATCATAAACAAAAAAGAATAAGCAAAAAAGCGCAGTTGTTTAGCAGCTTCGCCACCGACTCGCGAGCTGAAGGTTTTTACATCATGCACAAAAATGTCGCCAAACATTTTTGTGTAGAGTTTGAAACCCCGTCCTTTAGGGCAACATTTTTGGCATCCTAAAAATTGGTCTATACATGCAGGCGTCCGTTCAAACTCCGCCTTTGGTGCGGAGTAGGACGCCTGCGACCGATTTTTATGATCCCGTATTATTATTATTATTATTTCTCACACGATTACAGGTTCATGCTTAGCTACTTTAATCAGTTTTACGTGAGCAGCGAGCGTAGTGGCGACGCTGCGAAGTAAGCAGCTAAATAAATACAAAAAATGTATTTGTTTAGCTCTGTGCCTCGTCACGAATAGCACGACCAGCACAACCGACACCACCGTGAGTTTTGCGAAGGGCAATCAAATGTACACATTCGATCGTGACGGGGGTTGTCCCTTACGGGGTGTCACGATTAGCTTGTCAGTATAGCGCCCTGAGCCTCACGTGGCGTCGGTTGAGCGAAGACACGCGAAGCGCGTCTGAGCGGTGCTGGTCGTGAAAAGTGTAAATGAACAGAAAAGATGTTCTGCGCGGCGCGTGCAGTGTCCTCGCGCTTCTTGCGTATAGGTTCGTAATCTGCAATGAAAACTCTGCTCGTGAGATAGTTTTCAAGTCCCTGCAGATTTCCAACAAGTACGTGAGGGGTATCGTCCCATTGGCAGGGATTGCGCATGCTCGGCGTTGAAAAGAGATAATCGATGGATCTCTCGTCGTATCTTGGCGCTTGTACACCAACGACAAACGCGTCGCGCTTCTTGCAGTACTCTGCGGCATTCATCATAGTCCAGTCAAGGATAGCGACATCTGAGAAGAACCCGCTTGAAACTGCCCCGTATAATTGCGCATCATACTCTGCCTCTTGTACCTCGCAGCCGTAGGAACGAAGCTTTGCTGCTGTCTCGGCTCGCGCTTTGTAATCACGCACGCCAACAAGAACACGCAGGCCTTTTAGTGTTTCTACGACCGCTGCATCAAGACTCATAGGCTGTACTGAGATTGGTATGTAATCTTCGTCCGCTTCGTCTGCCGTTTCCGCACCTCCGTATGTGCTGGCGATCGAAGTGAATGCGAACTCTGACTCACCGCCCGCATGTCTTTCATCTGCAATTGCTTCCTCCGCAATTGCCATTTGTATTTCAACGCAGTCCTTTGTGTCTCTCCGCTGCGTGAAGGGGAAAGAAGGCGCTGTTGACTGCCTGATTCCGTTTTCGCGCAGGGCATTCTTCGCGGCAAACGCGCAGTACGCTGCTTCTTCGTCTTTGTCTGCAATTGGCGGTTTTGTGCTTGTCATATTTCTTTAGCTCAGTTCTTTAGCTCCGGTCTCTTATTTTTGATCGCTGTCTGGAAAAAAGAAAACCCAAAGAACTTACTGCCCGGCTCTCTGTTAGTTGTCGATTGAGTTATATAGGCCCTTTGAGAGGTTTTCTCTGTAGTAATTGGGTCTAGCAATCCCAAGAGATAATAAATATTCTTATGGATAATTTTACATACATAAGAAAAAAAACTCCCTCTCAATGTAATTATGTAAATAAATAAACGGTTTTTTACATCTTTTATACGTTTAACAGTTGTCTGCTGGTTTTTACGGACCTATCCCGAATCTCGCTTGCGCTCAGCCGACGCCGCTACGACGCTCGCTGTGCACGTTAAGCCGCTTACCGAACCGAGAATCGTGCGAGACACTGCAAGAACCTTCAGTTCGCGGGTCGTCAGCCAGGTCGGTGGCGACGTCGGCGAGCCGGCATATTCTGGACGGGTCGTTTTTACGAAAAGGCTCAAAACTCGCATCTCTGGGAAAGATACATTTCGTAAAATAGAATAATTGATATGTCAGCATACCACCAATCTATGATTGGTGGATAAGTGGTGGTATGCTGAGAATGCTCAAAAGGCGGCACGGGTGAGCGAAGCGAACATGCCACCAGTCGTTTGAGCTATGCTCAAACCTACGAACGGCAGTGAGTATGTTTGACTGGTGGTCTCCTGCCGTCTTTTGACAAGTTTAACCAATAAGATAGCAAGTGTTGTGTCAAAAAAGAGGTAAAAATGCTCATTCGTTCGTTACTTTTGTGGATTGCCCAAAACAAAACAGTACGAAGGATGATAGAATTTTATGGCATGCACACCAAAGACAGTTTCGCACGCAGATTCGTTGCAGCAAAGACATTGCAGGAAACGATTCCGATCCTTCTTGATCTCTATCAACAAGGCTTCAAAATAACACTCGACATTTTGGGAGAACGAGTGACAAACAGAGAAGAAGCTGTTTGCGCCGCTGATCACTACGTTTATGCGCTTGATGCCCTTGCAAAGAAGAAGCTGACACCGCAATTGTCCATAAAGCTCAGTCAGCTCGGGATTGATGTTGATCCTGCATTGTGCGAAAAAAATGTTGAACGCGTCCTCAAGCGTGCTCGAAGATACCAGACGTTTGCGCGTCTCGATATGGAAAGTTCGCAGTATACGGCAAGAACGCTCGATACTTATTATTCATTGCGAAGAAAAGGGTACAATAATTTCGAAGTCACGACGCAGGCGTACTTGCATCGAAGCAAGGATGACCTTACACGACACCTCAAGAACAAATCAAGAGTTCGACTGTGCAAAGGTGCATATCTTGAACCGGCCAGCATCGCATTCTCCAAAAAATCAGACGTGAACAAGAACTTTTTTCATCTCATGCTGCGTTTGCTGCGGCAAGGCAATCATCCCGCGATCGCCACGCACGACGAGAATTTGATCAACGCTGCAAAAGCTTATGCGCGTGCCCACAATATCTCCCATAAAAATTTTGAATTTGAGATGCTATATGGAATCCGGCGCGATCTTGCCGATCGGCTGGTGAAGGAAGGCTACACGGTGCGGCTCTACGTTCCATTCGGCAAAGAATGGTACTCCTACTTTGTTCGGCGCCTTCTTGAGCGGCCGGCGAATGCGTGGTTTGTAGTGAAGAACCTGTTTGTTGAGAAGTTCAGCATGAAACGCAGCGAACCCGGCGAGGTGCAGACTGCGAGGTGAAAACGCAAATCCGAAAAGGGTTTTGACACCGGCGGAAATACCGGCAGATAAACGCAGTAGCGATAAATGTATTAACGACTAAGCAAAGCGGTTTCAAAAACCCAAAATATATAAAGCAAAACTTTCATCTTCAATCCGGTTTCAAACTTAAAAAGAGCGTGCTTCATGGGGCTTGTCAAGATCAATCAGCGTGAACGTGATAAACTTCTCAAGCGCGCAAAGGAGCACATCTTCTCAACAGGCATGAATGACGCGGCTGCGACGCTCGCGCAGGCGAATATGCAGTACGGCCTTGCTAAGATCCATTGGGTGCAGAAAGAGTTTGGCATGGATTCTGACGCGACATTCATCGGCACGCCTGACGAGACAATCACGCGCAACGTCAGCCGGTGGAATCGCGGGGTTTCGTATGGCGGAAAGGTCTCATGGGGAAGCGGGAAAGAGAAGTTCATCGTTCTTGATGTGAAGCCGAACGCGTGCGGGATGATTGTCGGTGCACTTGGCAGCTTTCCAACCCAGCAAGAGCTGCTTTCACACCTGTACAAACTGCAAAAGAAAGAGCGTTATATTGATGGAGTGAAGCTCCAGTGGGATTTCAACGCAGGCAATCACTTCATTGATGTCTTCAAGGTTGATTCTGTCAAAGGAAGATACGCACAGTACATGACAATACTGCATGGCGGCTGCGGAGAGCTCAAGCATGATAACGTGAAGGGCTTTGGTTTCTATTTTGATGAGAGTCCTCTCTTGCAAAGCATACTCAAAGAAGTGGACACGCCGTGGGGTGTAATGCACATTCTTGAAGGAAGTAACGCAACAGAGTACATGAAGTTTCACGACTACGGGATTGATTTTTCGCAAAAGCGCCGCGTGGTAGCGCTTAAGGAGATCTTCGGCACTCAAAAAATCCTCACGAATAAGCCGCACCAGTACATGCTCAATTATAACGAGATTTTGCTCGGCTGCCAGCACGTCGGGGACATTAAGGAGCTGCATCCTGTCTCGATCCGCGCTGACCTGCCGTCATACCTGATGTTTGGCAAAAAGAATTTTACTAAAGAACAGATTCAGAATCTGGGTTGGGAAGAAAGGAGTTATCACATAGGCGCTAACAAACGATTACGCAACGCGAACTTGCTGCCTCACGGGGGCGGGTATAGTTTTCCCGACAGTCTGATGCTCAAGAAGATTTATGAGATCGGCGGCCAACGTTTTTTCGACGTGAAGATGATCAATGAAGGTGGCCGCAAGATCATCCGAGACCCGCGTTCTATCCCGTTCAGCTATCGCGGCAACGAGGTTGCACTCAAGACTGTTGAGCTTGGGATGGGAGAGATCGCCGCCGAATTGCATCCATTGTATGCGCTGAGCGTCTGATCTTTTGTGTAGAGTCTACAATCTCTTGTGTTGTCATAAAAATCCGCCGAAAGCGCCCTACCTCGGGCTAAAGCCCGAGGCTTGACGGGCACTTTCTTTGACTGCGGATTTTTAGGACGCCAAAAAAGAGCCAACGCCCTAAAGGGCAGGGCTATCTTTTTTGAGCGTCTCTTGTGCAGAGAGCGAATTACGCAAACCACGTCCGGATCATTCATTCTCTATCTTTATTCTCTATCCAAGCACTATCCAAGCATTTTCACAAAACGTGCAAACATGATGTTGAAGAACTTCTTGCAAAATGCCGCAGAGTGTGAGAATTCCTTTGTGTACAGCTTGATGAGCGGCAGGCAGTGCTTCTCGCACTCATTCACTTGTGTTGAATAGCAGTCTTCAATGAATGCGCGCAGATTCCTTGCATTTTTCGCATCTGTCCGCCGCAGCGGCAGCAGCACGGCGGCAACGTACGCTTCAAATCGCGCTACGCTGACAAGCATCCTAAGATCGCGGCGGACCAGTCTGTGCAGGATACGCGGATTAATAGGCGCCGGGCAGAGTTTCTTGTCTGAAAACCTGCTCCGGTAATGTGCAATAACGTAGTTCTCATAGCCGCGATCGATAAGCTCGGTTGTTGCGTACAGGTCTTTGAGTAAGAGTGTGGAAACAAGTCCCAGCTCGACAAACGCCTTGACGAGCTCGTCCGTTGAGAAGCGTGGATGACGCAGTCGCGCAACCTTTGAGATGAATGCTTCTTGAAGCGCTCGGTTGATGCCATCCGCAAGTCCTTGGTACTGCTGCACGATATGAGTCATCTCATGCAAGAGGAGCCCCACCATTGCATCAGGGTCTTTTAAGGCAGCGCGGTGGAGAACGATGATTATGATATTTCGTCCCATGACCTGTGTTGAGAATGATATTTTTTTGAGTGAGAATGAATGCTTGACGAGATTTTGCGTCGCGCGGGGCAGTCGACGCAGCACGAGATCGAATTTCTGTGGGCTTTCGACTGCGTAGATTTCAAGCCGTCGAGGGCTCTTGATGAGCTTGCTTGCGACAGTGATCGCTTTCATGATCTGTGCGCGGTCTACTTTGCCGACAAAGGAGACTTTTATGGAGGACTTCATCGGAGTCGCCTTTGCTCATGCTGCTTTTGCAAACCGCAGATGCATGAATTTTGATTCCTTGATTGGTTCGTGTAGGAGATGCGGTGCATCGTCGAGACTTTTAAGGAATTTGATCACAAGGCCCTTGATCGTGTTTGCACGCACAACATAGGGTGCACGTTGGTATCTGCGCGCGTCACGCTCAAAGAGTCCACGGATCACGATATAGAAGTCCCGACGCGCCATCTTTCTGCTGAGCGCACGTTCAATATCTTCATCAACTTCAAGATCCAGCGATACGTTACGAAATGCTTCCTTTGCTGCTGCCTCTTCGAGTGCAGTAAGTTCCTGAATCATTACTTGCAAATGATTGGCACGTTCTGATCCAAGAAAGAGCATTCGCTCATCCTTCCAGAACTCGCGGAGTGCGTTATACATTTCCCTGCGTGTTGTTCGCATTGCCACGGCGCATTTGGGCGCGCGTTTGTTAATAAATATGTGTTGTTATTGAACGATGGTGTAAACTGGCGTAAAAAAGGCCTTGCGGATTCTTTCTGCTTCTTGAGCAAAGAAAGGTTTAATAATCATAAAAGATCGTGCTGTGACATGCACAGTTCTCAAAAGAATACTCCTTCGGATCGCACAACAAGAGTCGCAGAGCTCAAGGAAGCGGTCGATAGATTTCGCACTGAACGTGATTGGAAGCAATTTCACAAACCAAAAGATCTTGGTGTTGCTCTGGTAACTGAAGTGGGAGAGTTGCTTGAGCATTTTCGCTACAAAAGTGACGAGGGAATTACAGCATACATGTGTGATCCTAAAAACAAGCGCGATGTTGAGCACGAACTGGCAGACGTCATTAATTTAAGCCTGTTGCTCGCGATAGAACTTGACATCGATGTTTCTAAAGCGTTCTTTGACAAACTTGAGGTGTCAGCAAAGAAATACCCTGTTCATCTTGCAAAGGGTAAAGCGTCAAAATACACCGAGTATAAGGAGATCTTGATGAAAAACCTTCAGTCATGAACCAGTCATGAACATTACTGAATATCGTGCGAAGGAGATTTTGAAAAAAGAGGGCGTGGCAGTACCGAGAGGAGTCTTAATCGATTGTCAGGAACATGTCGTCAAGGCAATCAACCAGCTGCCTGGCTCGCACGTGGTGCTCAAGGCACAGATTCATAGCGGCCACCGGAAGAAATCAGGCGCAATTCTTATCAGCAACAAATCACGCGCGCCAGCCGACGCCAAAAGATTGCTTGGCAAGACTATCAAAGGTGAAGAAGTACGTGAGCTTCTCGTAGAGCAGAAATTAGAAATTAAGAGGGAGCATTATCTTGCTGTTACAATTGACAACGCGTTAGAAGAGATCAGGATAATGTATTCCCCTTGGGGCGGTGTTGATATCGAAGAAGTGGTGGCGTGGGACCCGCACAAAATCACGAATGTTCAGTTGAACAATGTTCAGTTCAACATTCCGCAGACAAAGGGGAAGAAATCTGCAGAGAACAAAAGCAAGAAAACGGCCCTCGCGCGGTTGAAGAAAAAGTTAAAGCAGAATAAAATCCCCGCAGAAATCAGCAATCTTTGTGCTAAATTGATCGAGCTGTTTTACAAATATGATGCTCTCTTGATAGAGATTAATCCGCTTGCAGAAACAAAGACTGGGTTTGTTGCGGTAGATGCGAAAATTATCATCGATGATAATGCGCTCTATCGCCAGCCGAAGCTTGCGCCTTTTGCACAAGAGAATCTCGGTCCGCTTGAGAGAAAGGCGCGTGAACAGAATCTTCAGTATGTGGAGCTTGAAGGTGACATCGCTGTGATAGGGAACGGCGCCGGTCTGGTGATGGCAAGTCTCGACATGATCGACACGTTTGGGGGCAAGGCATCAAATTTTCTAGACGTGGGAGGCGGTGGCGCGGCATCCGAAACGCGACGCGCGCTGTCAATTGTTCTCTTAAAGCCAGGCGTTCATGGCCTGTTCCTTAACATCTTCGGAGGCATCACGCATTGTGATGATATCGCTCAAGGAATTGTTGCGTACAGCCGCAAGCACAACCTTCGGATTCCCATTGTGGTGCGGATGATCGGCACACGCGAGAAGGAAGCAAAAGCATTGCTGAAAAAGAACGGTGTACACGTGTTTGAGGAGATGGAAGAAGCTGCAAAACGAATCGTGGCATTAGTCCACAAGCAGAAAAAATAACAAGGTATTTGTTTAGCAGCGTCGCCACCGACCTGCGAGCGAATGCGGTGGTTTGATGTAGGTGCGACTTGCTTGTCGGTGCATTGAGCATGTATTCACAAAAAGCATGACTGCACCACGCAAATCACAACGGAAGATGGCGAGCTTCGTGGCGACGCTGCGATGTGAGTAGCCAAACAAATACATAACAAGCAGAAAAGATAATGAGTATAATGAAGGTGAAGCCATGATTATTGGTTGTATCAAGGAAGTCAAAACCGCTGAAAATCGCGTTGGGCTCATTCCAAGCGGTGTGAAAATGCTCGTACACGCAGGACACAAGGTTGTGATCGAAAAAAGAGCGGGAATCGGAGCAGGATTTGGTGATGAGGAATATAGAAAGGCTGGTGCTAAGTTGGCCGCTTATGCAAGCGATGTTGTTGTGCAATGCGATACACTAATCAAGGTGAAGGAGCCAGTTCCTGCAGAGTACCGGCTTCTTGACAAATTCATGGGAAAGACGCTGTTCACGTATCTGCATCTTGCTGCAGCGGACAAGGAACTGACGCGAAGGCTTCTCAAGAACAGGATCACAGCAATCGCGTATGAGACAGTCGAGGACAAAAAAGGCAGCCTTCCGTTGCTCAAGCCGATGAGTCAGGTCGCTGGCGTCCTTGCCGTCCAATATGCCGCGCAATATTTGCAGAAAAAATATCGGGGGCGCGGAGTTTCACTCGGCAAAATAGAGCACACTGCCCCCGCGCAGGTCGTTGTGGTAGGCGGAGGAGTCGTTGGCTCAACGGCAGCGCGGACGGCTGCCGGCCTTGGTTGTAAAGTCACAGTTCTTCAGCGCCGGGGACCGGCTATTGCTTTTTTAAAGAAGTATTTTTTAAAGGAACTCGGGTCCCTTGCAAGAAATATCAAGCTTGTTGAATCAACTGAGAAAAGCATTGCAAGCGTAATAAGAACTTCCGACGCGCTCATAGGCGCAGTGCTTGTCAAAGGAGCAAAGGCCCCAAAACTTGTCACAGAAAAGATGGTGAAATCGATGCAAGACGGTGCTGTTATAGTTGATGTAGCGATTGATCAGGGGGGCTGTATCTGGGGATCACGGCCGACGACGCACGAGGATCCTATTTACTCTATTGACAAGAAGGTTTACTGTTGCATCACTAATATGCCTGGGCAGGTGCCTCGCCAATCAACGCAAGCGCTCACGTATGCAACACTGCCATTGCTATTGCGCCTGGCAAACAAGGGCGTGAAACAAATGCTGCGCTCTGATAGGAATTTTGCAAAGGGCCTGAACACCTTTGAGGGCAGCATTTCGTATGAGGCGGTGGCGAGTGATCTTGGCATGCAGAGGCATTACAAACCATTTGTATGATGCGGCTTTGTCTCCGAATGTGCCGTTGTCACCCCGCGAACTTTCGTCAAGGTGCGACTACAAGTTCGACCAGCCCCATCATCATTACAAACAACTCATAACAGCCGATTCCAGCATAAGAGCATAGCTCTTATCAGCTCAAGAGCGGGCATTGCTTCGCAAGCTCACTTACATCTGTTCAGAAAAACAACGACCAACACACCATCTCGCAAACAATCATAACAGCGATTCCAGCAGCGTTATAGTAAGTCAATGCGAGTTGCAATGATCTCATTTACTCGTTACAAAATATTTCCTCGTCATAGGAAACTCGGCCTTTCCCAAGGCCGGTTTCCATCACCGTATTTGATTATGCACCAGGATTATGCACCAATGCCGCGGCTGAAGAAAGCGAAATTCAGGACTGAGCAGTATATACGTAAGAACAATCAATGTCGTAAACGAATCTCATAACGAGAATCGAGAAGACAAGAATCGAGAAGGCAGGAATCGCGAAGAATCATGGAATCAGGCACCATCAAACGGATCATGTACTGGTCTTCAATAATCTTGTTTTATGCACTGCTCCTCTTGTTTGGAATCGCCGCGCGCGTCCACATTGTTTCAAAGTTCTTTCTCGTGCTGTGCACTGCTCTTTTGAGTGCGCATTTTCGGCCGCGCAAGCCTTACGCGATCAAATCATTCGTGCTTGTCATAATGGTTGGCAACTTTGTGGGGTACGCGTTCGCGCTCTCAACATTCACATACGTCCTGCTATTCGGTTTTTTCGTGGCGGAGTATTTTGTTCTCTGCGAGGTGTTTAGAAGAAAGATTATCGATTGGGGCAGCGTTGATCAAGTACCGCAAAGATTGCAGACTAATGTATCTCAAACTGCTCTAAAAAAATTGCGCCGGTGAAATCGATGGGCATTCTCATCAATAAGAAGACGAGATCGATCGTGCAGGGCATTACTGGCAAGCATGGAAGTTTTCACACGCGACTTATGCGCGCGTATGGGACAAATATTGTTGCTGGTGTTACGCCTGGAAAAGGAGGTAGGGAAGTTGAGACGGTTCCTGTGTACAACACCGTGAAGGAGGCACTCCGAAATCACCAAGCCGAGTGGTCGGTGATTTTTGTTCCGGCGCCTTTCGCAAAGTCTGCAGCGTTTGAGGCACTCAATGCAGGACTACATATCGTGATCATCACAGAGAACATTCCAATCCTTGATTCGTTGCAGATCATGTGGAGAGCAAAACAACTCAAGCGGGTAGTGATCGGCCCGAATTGTCCTGGAATCACGAGCGTTGATGAGTGCAAATTAGGCATCATGCCCAACCATATCTTCACACAAGGAGATGTTGGTGTCGTATCACGTTCAGGAACGCTAACGTATGAGATAATACATCAGATTGCGCGCGGCGGTCTTGGACAAACTACTGCCGTGGGAATTGGCGGCGATCCAATCGGCGGTGTTGATTTTGTTGACATCCTTGAACGCTTTGAGCATGACGTGGCGACAAAGCGCATTGTCTTGATCGGCGAGATCGGCGGCGACTTTGAGGTCAGGGCCGCCGACTACATCAAAGAACACGTAACAAAACCGGTGGTAGCATATATTGCTGGACAGACTGCCCCGCCAGGAAAACGCATGGGGCATGCAGGAGCGATCATTACAGGCAACCGAGCGACGGCGCAGGCAAAGATCGATGCGCTCAGGAAAGCAGGGGTGCCTGTCGCGAAACTGCCGTCTGAAGTCGTCAGGCTGCTGAAAAAAGGAGCCTAGTATGCCTTTTTCTGCCATCGTAACGCGGGTGCAATTAGAAGATTAGAAGTAGTGTGCAAAAATTAAATATTTGCTGTATCTATTATAGGGTTAGGTGGGTCGCTCATTAGTGGGAGAAGAAGAGGAGTCTGAGAATGAAAAAACTACTTTGCCTGTGGGCAATTTTCCTCAAATCAAGGACGCTGTCTTGGAGCATGCTTAGGAGAGCGACCGATTCATGCAGGTCACTCGACGAAAGACTTCGCGCGGAGCGCGAATGTGTCCTCCGCAACATCCAAGAAGACAAGAGAAAAATGAAGTTTCAAGCAGAACCTCTTTTTTTATTTTTTCTTCATTATCGTGCCTGCTCTTCATGGTATCGGCGGCTTATTTCTGATACCGCGATAAACAGAAGATCCTCCACACCAATGACTCGGGAGGGGTTTTTCACTATGTATAATTCACAAAGGCTGGCATCGACGGGACAGGCAATTTCGTGCTCTCCGGATTGCGTGTCAGAGTTTTCAGCTGCTCGCGATACGAGGTCTTCAGTAGCTAATACTGTTCCCTTCTCTGAGTCGATGATCGATTCAAGCGAAGTCTCGTGGGAATGGATATGCGCGCGGGCATATGGACGCGGGCTGCCATCCGGCGTCACACGCTCAACCGTCGTGATCGCGAGGAGCCGCTGGTAGAAGGCATCTGCCCGCTCTATGAATGGCTGCACTTCCATGTTGAGCGTTCTGTTCCGCTCGACATACGCCTCTGTTGATTCATATATCTCTGCACAAACGTGTCGAATAGCTGTTTCATCGGCGTTCGCAATGGTTATCGTCACGTCAAGAAACTTGTCCGCGTTCCGTTCGTATTGTTCAATGCCAGTAAGATCGACACTCACTTTGGTTCCCAGTTTTATGCTCAGATAAACTGCAGCCTTGTCAAGATTTTTTTTAGCTTCTTCTCTGGTTGCATTGATAGCATCCATATAGGCGCGTACTTCTTTTGTGCAGAGCAGGTATTGCTGTTCAAGAATCCTCACATAGTCAGCACTATTCTGGTCTAATGCTTCAAGAGGCAGGACCTTCAGCCCGTTGTTAGGGCTGGATGTCCGAGAATGCTCTGTCGTGCGTCGATTTCTACGTTTTTTGCCATCCACCATGGATATCACTATACCTGCATCGCTGTCTAAGAACACCAGATATGGTGATTGGGAAGCATGTTTGATTTAAAAAGTTTTCTTTCTCGTATTATAATCCGTTATGCACGATGAATGAAAACTTGTCTTCCAGGCACCCTCCGTTGCAGATGACGCTGGCGTTGCTGTCTTCGAAGCGGGCAAGAACATCATATTCATCCTCTTCGCGCGCGACATACCCTCCAGCCGCCTCCCAGATCGGCGCAAGCAGGACACAGGATTGTGCTGGAATCGTGCGTTTGAGTCCTGCAGTCAGATCATTTAGAACCATTTTTTCAAGACCAACCGCGGGTTTTTGTGGATCGTAGGCAGGGGAACTCTTCCGCCGTACCGCAAGCGTGAGGTATCCATTGACAGGTTCATCAGTCATGTTGCACAATCGTGAAACGTTGCGATTGAAGGGCGCGCCGGAGTTGTAGGCGATCGAGTAGACTTGCGGCGCGAGCAATGCTGATTTCGACGAAACTGAAAAGTACCATTTTCCTGGAGTGGGCTTTTTGACGACGATTTGTTCTACAGGATCGTCTTTATTATCACCTGTTGTTGCAGGTGCGGTCGGGTTAGTTCCGTCGAGAGTGAATGGAAGATACGCGTTTCCTTGCGGATCTGTCAGTCTCCCATCAAGATCGTGTACAATGATACTGTTGTCCATGGCGTGCGGTTCCGCAGGCGGATCACTCCAGGCAAGCGTGATCTTCAGCTCGGGTAATCCTTCAGGCACGTTTACAGTATAACCTTTAGTGTCTCCGGTGGATACTAGAACATCCTCGAATGCTCGTCCTTCGCGCAGGAGTTGGATCGCTGCTTTTCCGTTGACAAGGCCGTACCCGGTCTTGTAATCAGGTCCGGTTTCTTCAAGATCGCACGCAGTATGCAAGAGGACTGCCTTTGTTGTTGATGGCAGAGGGCATGGTTCTCCGCGGCTTAGAGCATCATCGCACAACGCGCCAACGTTGCCAGCGACGCCTGGAGCGGCCATCGAGGTTCCATCTTTTGCAAGGTATTTTGATTTTGGATCCTTCCAATTTTCCATGACACATGACATGATATCCTCTCCGGGCGCTACTACATCTGGTTTGAGCCGGCTTGATATGTGCAAAGATCGCTGAGATTTGTAGGGCTCTCTTGGCTGTTTTTCATTGAGAGACGTTTCGTAATGGTGCATGTTCGGCGATACGGGACCAAAGCTTGTGAACTCGGTTGGCAATACTTTCTGTGGTTTTCCTTTTTGGTCAACATCTTTGGTTACTGCCCCGACGGTTATTGCGTTCTTCGCGACGCCTGGCGTGGTGACTGTATTGTACTCCCCACATGGCCTTCCATCAGCTAAATTTCGTTCGTTGCCCGCAGCATACAGGATGGGAACAGGAGGCATTCCGAACAAGCCGTAAACAAAACCATCGACGAGCGCCGCAGTTGTCTCGTAATCTCCAAGGTCGTCGCAATCGTAACCATTACGCGCGACGTTTTCTCCGATAGAGTTCGTGATGAATTTTACATCATAGTTCATGATTCCAATTGAGTACAGGAGTGCCATCATGTTGGGGTCGTCATAGATGCATTTGGGATCGCAATCGCCGTGCTCTGCGGTTACAATAGTCGCTTTTGGGATCATGCCGGCGTATTTCCCCTTGCTTGCAGCGCCATTTCCGGCAACGGTGCAGGTGACGTGAGTTGCATGAGCGATGCTAAATCCAAACATCGGAGAGATTATTCTGCCATAGAGATCCGGGTGTTGTGCCGCAAGTCCAGCGTCATAGACCATGCCGGTAATGCGTGCGCCATTGACATCAAACGACGCATTGACTTCAGTCATGTGTGTCATGCGTCTTGAGTCGTTGTTGAGATTCTCTAGATGAGGCGTCGCGATCATTACTTTGCGCACGCGCGCATCGCTCGCGATCATCTTGACGCGGTCTGGTTCGAGCAGCGTAGTGACGAGATTCAAAGGAGAGAGATAATTGATCTTTATGCTATTCGAAGGTGACTTGAGGCTTGATGTGACTCCTCGCGTGACTTTCATCATTCCGATCGGCCCTTCTTGATATACAACAGAGATCGGGAGCGCAAATGAGTTGATCACTTTTTGCACTTCGGATTCGGGAACATCAGAGTGGAACTGTACATAGACCGGCAGCCGTGCGGCAGCGGTTGGACTGTCTCTAATGGCAAATCGCGGGTCATATGTTCCCCGCAAGATGCGCTGATCTACCTTGTCTTCAATTGTAAGGTCCCGCGCAGAGCTGATCGGAAGTCCAAGTGTCCAAACCGAAGCGTTCGAGGGTGCTTGGAGAAGGTAAATGTTGGGAGCGACCTTGCTTTCTATGCCGCCACCCTTACTTTGCAGGGCCTTCAATTCTGGAAGGGTGGGTTGGCGCGAGAATGTGACGACTTGATAATCATGTGGGACGTTGAATCTGCGCTGGCTTGCAAGAATCGAAGCAGAATGCATTGCGACGCTACTCGAATCTTTGAGAGGCTGAAAATGGGTGGGCATTGCTGGAAGCGGCTCGCTTGTAGAGATGCCCTGGGTCGACGTCTGGGTTTTGTTCTGCGCGTCAGCAGGAGACGTGAGATGGACATGCTCGCCGCGGCGGTAGCTGCTCTTCTGGGTTGCAACGGTCATAGAAAGTTCAGCGGTCTCTTCGCTCGCGCATTGGACAAGGCTTCCAAATCCAAGTGCTACTGCAAATGTTTTTACAAGGGATTGTAGTTTCTTCATGGTCTTCTCTCCTAGTCTCTCAATACAGTTAATTCCACCAAGAAAATTATTCTTAACACTGCAACGTTCGTCAGTATTCGAAAAACTTTAGCAATATATTGGCTGGCGCGCTTTCAATATTTCTTTATAGTAGGATTTTTTAAAAGAGCATTCCTACTTAAAAGAATAAATGTAAGATAGTTACGCAAGAATTTCGTAAACTGTGCGGTTTTTGTATTGTCATAAAAATTCGCCGAAAGCGCCCTACCTCGGGCTAAAGCCCGAGGCTT
>JACQXV010000072.1:46014-46734 GCA_016208715.1 Candidatus Woesearchaeota archaeon
GCCCGAGGCTTGACGGGCACTTTCTTTGACTGCGGATTTTTAGGACGCCAAAAAAGAGCCAACGCCCTAAAGGGCGGGGCTATCTTTTTTGAGCGTATCTCGACCAAATCAACCTGCTCTGTCGTGGATTGTGCGCTGTCACACTGCGGGCGGTAATGTTGCCACGTACGTTTTGAGAAGCCATATGTTTTAAGAAGAGGCATCAACTGTTCCAGCATCATTAGCGCCACCACGAATATGTCAAAAGGCGGCAGGGGACCACCAGTCAATAGCCTGGTAGCATGTTCGCTTCGCGCACCCCTGCCGCCTTTTGAGCATGCTCAGCATACCACCACTTATCCACCAATTATATCCACCAATCATAGATTGGTGGTATGCTGACATATAAAATATTTCCTCGTCATAGGAAACTCGGCCTCTTCCAAGGCCGGTTTCCATCACTGTATTTGATTATGCACCATAATTCTCGCCCTTATACACCTGTGCAGCGGCTGAGCGTAGCGAGATTCGGGACGGAGCCAAATCAGCCAAAACATTTATAAACGACCCGCCTTTCTCCAGTAATAGAAATTATAATAGAAATAAATCAAATAGAAATAAATCATAAAGTAAATTATAAAATAAAGTATGATAGAATCTCGTCCAGCCCGTAATAAAACCCGTATGGGTTTCTGTGGCACTCCCGTGCCCCTCGTCGCCTGCAAAGGCGCATAGAAAGGT
>JACQXV010000014.1 GCA_016208715.1 Candidatus Woesearchaeota archaeon
ATCTCTTAAAATCGCCGATCCCGAACAGCCAAACCCTTTTAATAAAATCTTCGGAGTCGATGAAGAACTAAAATCTCATGGCCTCGATGTCATCATCCGAAGAATCAACCTCCACAGCATCAATATCGATCAGATCGATTCCTTCTTCTTCCGATGCCCCAAACTACCCTCCGATACCGAAGCCCGTATCGGGATAAGAAGAAACCCCAAAAACCCAGATAAGCTAGAGAAGGTCTTCGGGTATAATACCATCTTCACAACCTCTATCGAACTCTCACTCGGCCTCGAATTCCCGGTCGGTTCCCTAACCATCTCAGGAAATGCGGAAGAAGGAAATCAATTCATCCCCGTCAAAGAACAGGTCTCAAGGCATCACCCCAATACCAAAATCGATCTGGCTGATGCTAAATACGATGAACTCCATAACTACGAGTATGCAAGAACCACCGGCTCCATCCCCCTCATCGACTATAACGTCCGCAACGAGGATGTCTCGATCGAAGGCTTAAAACTTAGAGGCTACGACCGAAATGGATGGCCCTTCGCCCCTTGCGGAATCCTCTGTCGACCTAACGGTTTCGATTATCAATTTCAAAGAGCAACTTTCACCTGCCAAAGGCAGTGTGTCTTCTCCAATGAACCACGATTAAAAGAATTCTCCCAATCCTGCCCTTTCTTTATCAATTACCACGGCTTCATCAAACATATGTCCATCAAACAACATCCCAGACTCATCACAGAAATCATCCGCGGTACCCCTCGCTACCAAAAACTCCGATCTCTCAGACCTGCCTCCGAAAGATTGAACAGTACGGCCAAAGATGATTTGGAGACTCTCCACAAACCAAGGGTGAGAGGTCTCAAACGTGCCGCCATCCTTGGCCAATTGACCCTCATGACGATCCTCCTCAAACGGGTCGCTCAGTTTATTATTAAGGTCACCCTCGCTGTAAGAAAGGAAAGAGTTAAAGACCCTTACGGCTTTGTCATCATCCAGGGACCTAAAGTCCCAAAGTTTATCCTTAACCTTGTTCAGAGGGAATGAATTGGTCATGGATTTGGACCGCCTTATCGTGTATATCTCTTCACCAAACCAGAGGAGATCTCTTTCCTTAAGCCGTTCCAAACCCGCAAATTCTACCTCTTTCACCCCCTCACCAATTCCTTGAATACTACAGCCCAGGGCTAATTCACCCTCCTT
Source organism: Candidatus Woesearchaeota archaeon (assembly GCA_016208715.1). Lineage (GTDB taxonomy): Archaea > Nanobdellota > Nanobdellia > Woesearchaeales > UBA11576 > JACQX01. The sequence continues at coordinate 1,202 of JACQXV010000014.1, forward strand.
CAAATCCTGTCCGCCCTGGGGATGCCAATCCGTTGCCTTTAAACTGAGTTCTTCAATTGCCTCTGACTTAAAAATGTAGTCAGGATGGTAAAGAATGTGTTTTAAGGATTGCGAGTTCTCTTTTACCCTAAACCAAACAAACCAAATGAACCACATAAACCAGTGAAACCAA
>JACQXV010000005.1 GCA_016208715.1 Candidatus Woesearchaeota archaeon
ATTGAGCTCGCATGGCCCGCGCTCCTGAAGAAGAGGTCCGTGTTCTCCAGTTTAGTGTCTCTCACTCTTGTCCAAATTAGGTCCTGATGCAGAAAGGCCCGACCTCGGGTAGGATCGGCTGGTTCTTGGGGAAGAACAGCCATCCAAACCAAGGAGGGGCCTTATGAATCGATTCTGTAGCATGTTCAGCCAGATCCTTCAACTGTTTCCGCGGTTGGCGTTCCAGGAGGATGTCAAGAAGGTTCAGGCGGAGCGTCACGCCCGAGGGTTTTCCTCGTGGGCGCAATTCGTGAGCATGCTGTTTTGCCAGTTGGGTCGAGCGCACTCGCTGCGGGAGATAGTAAACGGATTGAGAAGTTGTGAAGGCAAATTGAAGCACCTGGGGATTGAGGCGCCGAAGCGAGCGACTCTGTCGTATGCCAATGGGCATAGGCCGTGGGAATTGTACCGGGATGTCTTTTTCGATCTCTTTGACCGCTGCAAATCCGAGGTGAAAGGCAGGAAAAAGAAGTTCCGATTCAAGAACAAGCTGGTCAGCCTGGATTCTTCAACGATTGATCTGTGTTTGTCGCTGTATGACTGGGCGAAGTTCCGCAGAACAAAGGGAGCGGTAAAATTGCATCTGCTGCTGGATCACGACGGATATTTGCCCTGTTTTGCGGTGATAACAGATGGGAAGGTATCTGATGTAAAGGTTGCTCACACCCTTCGGATTGAACCCGGAACTATTGTGGTGGATGATCGGGGATATAACGATTATGGGTTGTTTGGGAAGTGGACAGCTCAGGGAGTATTCTTTGTCACAAGGATGAAAGACAATGCTCTGTATGAAGTCGTACAGACAAAAGAGATTCCACAGAACCGTAATATTCTCAAGGATGAAGTCATACGTCTGACAGGAATGAAGGCGGAACAGAACTGTCCGCATCTTCTGCGCCGTATAGAGGCATATGATACCGAGACGGACAGGACGTAATCACCTGGAGCTTGGAGCTTCGACCATCAGCGCCGTGTACAAAGACAGATGGCAGGTTGAACTGTTTTTCAAAGCCCTGAAGCAGAATCTCAAGATCAAGACCTTTGTTGGTACAAGCGCCAATGCTGTAAAAATACAGATATGGACGGCGTTGATTGCTATGCTGATATTACGGTATCTTCAACTGAAATCCCAGTACAACTGGTCGTTATCCAATCTGGTGTCATTATTAAGAATGAGCTTGTTTACGCATAGAAATCTATGGGCCTGGCTGGACAGTCCATTTGAGACATTGCCGACACAGTATAATCCCGACCAAATGGCATTGAGCTATGCATAATTTGGACAGCATAATAGGGAACCTGAAATGAAGATCATCAAAACCCTGTCAAAAACCTATATATTACAAAGGGTGAATAATTGAAAATCTGTTATTTTGGACAGCAGTGATTATGCTCCCATCAACAGCCTTATCTTTAACATGCTTACATCAATTTTTTTATTAATTTTTTCAGGCGCATTTATCTTCCATATCTTTTTGTCTGTCTGGTTCTCATCTGGTTCATCTGCAATTTTTTGTGCCTTCTTTTCTTCCATCTGAACTTCTATTTTTAGGACTATACCAGAAACTCTTACGCAATTTGTCTTAATAATGCCCAAAAAATTTGTAGCAGACTGCTCAATTATAGGATTTGCTAATACATCTCCCCCTCTTTTTGATATTGCGTCATTTATTGCTTCCAGATAACTACCATAGCCAGTAGGTTGTGCAAAAAACCCTCCAATGCAACTTTTGCCATCGGCTCCGCCTAATTGAATATAATGGGGTATCCCCTTGACTCCAGTAACCACGAGATATAGTATATGAGGCATGGAAGATTATCCAAAGACGATGGTAGACTTTGATGCTCGGTTTATTTCAGAAGAAGCCTGCCTTGAATATTTATCCAGTCTTCGATG
>JACQXV010000006.1 GCA_016208715.1 Candidatus Woesearchaeota archaeon
CCTATACCCAGGAAGAGGCAGAAGCTATATATAAACAAGGGCACATAGATATTGTAGATATGACCCAGCAGGCATTGGGAGACAAATTGGTGGCTCCTAATGTTTCTTTTGCAGACTATATGGATATATTCAAGGATTATGTGAATGGATTCTTGCTTGAATATGCTGTGGCTATTTGGGATTCTGGGTGGAAGATGAGAATAGATAAAATAGCAACCTATGGTAAGATGGGTAAGACAATACTCTTTAATGCCCAATCTGTGGGCAGCATCCCACATTCAAGGAAACAGATGTTTGGATTGGCAAGTTATTATATAGCAAAGGAAGGAGATATCTACTTCCAATACGACCAAAGCCCATGGGGTCTTGCCCCTCCATGGGACCCGAGTAACTGGTTTAATGCCATAACTTATGACATTGGGCAACCAGTAGGACCATACTATGAAATAGATACAGGTATAGACCCAGCCCCACCAGTAAAGGGTGGGGAACAATATGTCCCATTTACCTACTATGTATATGCACGTAAGTATACAAAGGGGTTGGTGGTCATCAAGCCAAGATGCCACTGGGCTATCGATTACACTACTGATCTCTCTACCCCTCTACAACTTGATGGAAATTATTATGTTCTCAATTATGATGGAACCCTTTTAGACAATGATGGAGATGGGAATCCGGATATAGTAACCATGGTTAATTTAAGACAGTCAGAAGGGGTAATATTGCTTGATGCGAACATTCCACCATCTAAGCCCTATCCGCATATTAACACCTTTCTCTGGGCAAATAGGGGTACAACTACCCAGACTGATGTCCAGTGGTGGGGCGAGAATTATGATGTCATCTTGAGAGAATATACCCTTCCTGGCTTTAACCCAGAGTGGGAAAAAGGAATCCTTAAAGGCATCAATCCTGATGTAGCCTACTTTGCTTCAAAGGCTGAGCTTGAGGCTGACCCCAATTATGTCCTGAGAGAAAAATGGTTATCCCAATCCAATATCAACGAGTCAACCTTCAATGAGGTAATCAATGAGGCGGCCTCTGGAAAGAAGCAGGTGCTTTTTGGTGAGTCTCCCTTCTGGGGTTGCTATATAGACAAAGAGATTATGACCCTTCTTGCCAGATACTACATAGTGAAGGGAGAGAATCTCTTTTTTGGTGCAAAGAATGGGGACTTGGAGTCTGAAAATAGCCCGGCTGTCCTTTTTGAATCGCTTCAGTGGCTTGATGCCATCAGTTATGATATTGGTCAACCTGAAGGAAGTTATTATGAATGGTCTGCCAATCCAAAAGTATGGGCAAGGAACTATGATAAAGCCTTAATTTTGGTAAAGATACAGGGCAATTATGGAACTACCACCCATTCCCTGGGAGGCTCCTACTACCAACTCCATCGTGATGGTGTGCTGACAGGACCAATTACAGAGATTACACTTGATGACGGAGAAGGGACAGTTTTAATTCGCAGGGATAAAGTGAATGGTGTCTGGATAATCCCTCCTACAGGCTTCAAGGTGATTCCGGGTAACGGCAAGGTAAATTTTTCCTGGAATCCCAGACCAGAACCAGAGAGAGCAGGATACAATATCTATCGGACTACCAACCTTGATGGAACAGGATATACGAAGATAAATACATCCTTAATTACCCAAACCTCTTATCAAGATATTTCTTGCAAGGAGCAAGAAATATATACAGGTCTTACCAATGGACAGCCATATCTATACCGAATAACCGCTCAGACCATAGATGGCATAGAGAGTGCATTCTCTTATAATGATAAAACATACATTTTCCCTACAGATGCCTCCCCTTTTGTCGAAAAGAATGGAAGATTAGAAATTGAGGCAGAGAATGCCCATATAGTCTTTGGCAGTTTCACTACTTCCCAAGAGGCATCTATTGTCTATATGTGGGTGCCGGAAAAAAAGAGGATCCCTGGCCAGGGCGATCCTATGTACTTAGCCAGTTGCCTTGATTATCTGATAGAGATACAAAATCCCGGCGACTATATCCTGGTCGGCAATATTAGAGGAGATGGAGGAGGCGGTGACAGTTTTCTTATCTCTATGGATGTAAGTTCTGCTGACATTAAAAACCTCGGGAATGTCAATTCAATACATACCCTTAGCCCTGGCAAGATAGAAGGAGATTGGCATCCAGATGTTGACTCTTGCTTTAAGTGGATTAAGGCATTTGATTGGTCATACAATCTTGATGTAGGTAAGTTTATCTGGGACTGCGGTTCTCCTCATTCAGATCCTTTAATCTTTCACTTAGATGCAGGAAAGCACCTCTTCAGAATAAGGTTGGCTGAGGATGGCACCAAGATAGACAAATTCGTCCTCACCCAGGATATGCCGCCTTCTGCACCAAAGAACCTGCGGGTGATAAAGAGTACAGCAAGCACAGTGGAGCTTGCCTGGGAGAAAAACACAGAGAATGACCTGGCAGGATACAATATCTTTCGGTTTGATATGGATAATGCCTGGACATGGGCATTCCCTCCTGATAAGTATCGCCTCAACCCCTCCCTGATTCCCAAAGGGGTGACTACCTGGCAGGATACAGGCTTAGAGAAGGGTAAGACCTACTACTACCTGATAGATGCTGTGGACTCATCTGAGTTTGCTTTGTGCAGTGGATACTCTAACGATGCCCAGGCAATTACCTCAGGACACAGTATCTGGGTCAAACCTACCTTTGGTGCTGTTGGAAGGAATATTACTCTCTTCGGTGATGGTTATACCAAGGGTGAAACTGTTAAGGTTGACTTTGGCACATCTATAAGTATGGCTGTTGCAGCAGACACAGGGGTATTTCAGGTAATCTTTGTGGTTTCAAGCCAGACTTCAGGAACCAGAACCATCACTTCATCAGGACTTTCTTCTAATCTTTCAGATACCTGTCTCTTCTACATCTCACCTGATAATACCCCTCCCTCTAATATTGGCAATCTTAAGGCTGTCCAGCCTACCTCCTATTCTATTGTCTTAACCTGGACTGCCCCTTCCGAGGATGGAGGTAAGGCAGAATCTTATGATATAAGGTATTCCTATTTCCCTATAAATGATGGAAACTTTGACTCTATCTCTCAATGTCTCAATATCCCCTTCCCAAATGAGGCTGGAATCTCCGAAAGTTTTGAGGTTGGGGGTCTGCTTTCAAATACCCTCTACTACTTTGCCCTAAAGACAACAGATAAGGCAGGGAATATATCAGCCATCTCAAATACTGCTCAAGCAAAGACCATAGAGGGAATCCCCTGGCCTACCTTTCGTCAGAACCTCGCCAGGACAGGTCAGAGCCCATATCCTGGTCCATCCATCCCTCAGCTTAAGTGGAAACATTCTGTTTCATCGGTTTATGACCATTCTGAAGTAGCCATTGGAGCTGATGGAACCATTTACACATTATTGGCAACCAATGATAATAACAACAATCTTTATGCCATTCATCCAGATGGAAAAGATAAATGGAGCTATAACCCTGAGGGAAGCTACTATTACAGTCACCCATCTGTTGGCCCTGATGGCAGTATCTATATAGGTACCCATGATCCTTACTTTGGCCTCCATTGCCTTAATCCAGATGGAGGAGAGAAATGGAAAGTTCCTCTTAATGGCTTTGTCTGCCATACCCCGACTATTGATAATAAAGGTCATCTCTATGTAGGTGTATCTGGAGATAAGGTATACTCTCTTTCTCAGGAGAATGGCTCACTCATCTGGGAAAAGTATGTCGTAGGATGGAAGCGTGGCTCATTTGCTATTGGGAAGGAAGGGGTTGTCTATATAGTTACAACCGGCGGTGAGCTTTGTGCCATATCAGACGATGGAAGAATCAAGTGGAGCAAAAAGGGTTTGGGTGAGATGTGGACTTCACCAGCTATCAGTCCAAAAGGAACAATTTATATAGGCTCAGACGATGGACGGCTCTATTGGTTTGACAGAGAAGGCAAGATGTCTGGAAGCTTCACCACAGGAGGAAAGGTGCGTTCCTCTTCTGCTATTGACAAAGAGAATAGGGTCTATTTTGGCTCCTTGGATAAAAACCTCTATTGCCTCAATCCTGACGGAAGCCTGAAGTGGAGTTATTCTACAGGAGGAGAGATTCACTCCTCACCTGCCATAGATTCAGAAGGGACAATTTACTTTGGCTCAGACGATGGATACCTCTATGCCCTATACCCAGACAAGAGTCTGAAATGGAAATATGAGATTGGCTCTGTAATCAGGTCATCTCCTGCTCTAAGTAATGATGGAACTATTTATATTATTGCCAGGGATGACTATCTTTATGCCCTTGGCACTCCTTGCACCTACTATCACCTTACAGGTTCCATCACCACAAAGGAAGGTAGC
>JACQXV010000073.1 GCA_016208715.1 Candidatus Woesearchaeota archaeon
GATCAGGATGATCGTCTTCTTGAAGATATTTTCCAAAATAGAGTATAGGAAATCAAGGTCATCTACTTTATCGATCTCATCAAAGCAAAAGACAGCGCACTTCTTGTTCACGATCTCTTTAACGACCTCAAAAAGTTCCTCTGTTTTCTTGTTATGTGTCAGACGATACCCCAGCTGTTCACAGATATCGATCACGATTTTATAACCTGTGTTCTTCTGCCAGCAGTTGACGTAGAACGCGTGCACCTCATCGGTCTCTTCTTCAAGATCCCTCAGCACAAAACGCACTGCTGCAGTCTTGCCGATTCCTGAAGCGCCATGAAGGAACACATTACGGCCATTACGATCGGCAAGTAACGGCTTGATGCAGGATGCAAGATAGTGCTGCTGCGTTTCGCGATACGGCAGCAGTTTTGGAAGAAAATCATAGTCAAGCGCGAGTTCGTTCACAAAGAGCGATTGATCTGAACGCAGCGCATCATTAAAGAGCCCCATGGGCCAAGAAAAGCCGAGATTGTTTAAATATTTTTTGAAATCCGTACAAATCCGGACTTTTGTGGTATATTCCCTGTCGGCAGTCTTTCTGTTTCTGTTTGTTTACATCGCTCGCAGAAAGGCAGCAGTGCCGATTGTGCTGGCTCTCGCGAGCTTTTCAATAACGCCCGCACATAGTAAGATTTAAATAAGCCATCAAACAATATCTGACCTAGATTCGGCTTTAGATTTTCCTGCCATTAACTGTTCGAATTGTTACGAAGCAAAACAGGTGATACAATGCGTTTTATCAAAATAGTACCAATTATCTTACTTGCATTACTTCTGATATTTGCGGGTTGCGCAAAACAGGCAACCACCACATCGGGAGCAGAAACAAAACCAGCAGCACCTGCAGAAAAACCCGTTATCACGCGAGCGCCGCAGGAAGCAGTGGCCGAAGAAGTGCCTGCAACAGAAGCGCCAAAAGAAACAACTGAAACGACTCCAGCCCTGACTGAAGAAGAAGCAGTGCCTGTTTCAGAGACCGTCCAGACTATCGGGATCAAAGGATTCAAGTCATACCCTAATGAACTCACGATAACAGTAGGAACAACCGTCCGATGGAAGAATGAAGGAGACAACTTCCTCCACATCATCGGCTGGCATGGTTATTCGGTCGACGCGCCCAGAATGCCTGGACTGAAACCCGGACAAAGCTGGGAATATACTTTCGATGAACCAGGAAAATTAACCTGGTTTTCGACCGCACACCCACAAACGCAAGGGAAGATCACCGTCAAGGAATAATTTTTTAGATCTTGCTGTTTTTTATTTTATTAGCAGGAGATACGAGATACTATTGTTTTTAGATACTATTGTTTTTATATTGCTTTTATTTTATCATTCATTTTCAATATAGGGGGTTGGACAGATGAAACTTTTTAGAGTTTGTTTAGTTATCACTGTATTGCTTGTACTTCTGATTGCTGGTTGCATAACGCAGAAAATCCTGTGCGAGCCGCCGAATTCTGTCATCAACAACGCGTGCTGCCTTGACATTAACAAGAACAACGTGTGCGATAACAAGGAAGAAAGTGTACCAACAGCAAGTGAAGATGCCCCTGTGAAGCCTCAAGCAGCTACGCCAAAGGAGGAAAGCCCCGACCCAAAAACATTCGCGAACACTTTCGCAAGCACATGGAAAGCACAAGACTTTGCAAAACTCTATGAACTCTTCAGCGAGGAATTCCGCTCAAGCCTCTCAAAAGAAGAATTTGTCTGGTTGAGCCAAAAGAAAAACGCCGCGCTCAATGTCAAGGACGTCCGCGTCTATCGCGTTGCAGGCGACGTGATTGAATACGATATAGTCGCTGATGACCCGCGCATCAAAAACTCCGCACGAGGAGCAGTCATATGGGAGTTAAATGACTACTACCACCGACCATTCAATTACTTTAAATCACTGAGCGTGACTGATGTCTGCGGCAAGAATTCGTCCTGCATCGTTGAATATGCAAAAACGTTCAAAAAATCAGACGTATGCGACCTTGCAGGATCACAGCGCATAGCATGCAGACAGTCATTCGGCGTACAGTACACGTATGACGACGAACGCACATTATGCAATGAAATTCCCAACTATTTCGACAAAGCCGAATGCATCCAAAACATCTCTATAAAGTATAACAGGTCAGAAGCGTGCTGGGATCTATCAGAAGATATACAGCTCTTTAAATGCCTCGGCCACGTTGCAGCACTAAGCAGAAACCCGCAACTGTGCTGGGATTACATGAAGAACTTCACCTTTGTGGGGAATAAGATAAAGCACGCACACTGCATCTACGGGTACGTTGATGAAAGTAAGGACTACACCGTGTGCAAACAGATGCTGTCCGGAGGAAACGTCGTCGTTGGCGCCTTAGAAGAAGAGTGCTACAAGCTTTGAGCCCGTTCTATTTGATTTATTCTTTTCTTTATAGAGATATATAGAGATATATTGCAGAACGACGCTGTCCGTAATTTCGCTTACGCTCAGCCGCTGCACCGCTATCGGTGCTCCGCTCGCTGTGGGGGTTTGAAGCGATGTTGTCGACCAAAGGATATCCAACAGAATGCCAATCGCTTCAGCTCGCGGGGTAGCCAGCGGCACAATCCCGGACAGAGCCTTGCAGAACTTTTTGTTTTGCTCGCTTTGCAAGATATTGCTTCGGCGCCACTTGTGAAAATGATTTGACAATGCACATGAAAGAAAAAACATTTCTCGGTATTGGAAATACGGCTGCTCCCGCAGCCCATTTCCGCGCAATGCTTGCAGACACAACAAAAAAGAGGTTTGCACGGATAACTTTTTAAACATCTGAGAACTAGTGCTTCATCATTGGGCCTGTAGCATAACCTGGATAGTGCGATCGGCTTCGGACCGGTTGATAGGGGTTCAAATCCCTTCAGGCTCGTGAATCTATCACACCATGACAACGTACATCTATCAAGGCGTAATCACATATGAAGGAAGATCGGGACAGTTCTCAGAATATTATATGCCAAAAGAAAAGAAGAAATTCTACGCCACGGTCTCTCTTGGACAGAAGGATGGACATAAGATGATCGCGTGGCAATGGCTGCCAAAACCATTCGAACACGGGGCACCTGCAACGCACGAGAACGGAGAGACCGGAGGACTTGAACAGACCTTGATTAGCGGAAACCAGCGGCAGAAGCAACACTGAACAGCATCAATGCATCGTTGAGCAGAGTTCAAAACTCTTCAGGCTCGTTTACAAACAAGACCAGAATTAGCGGCATTGGCGCGGCAGTCGTTGTCTCCTGACACATAAAACATCTAAGGTTTCACTCTACTAAGAAGCACAGGATACCCTCTCATATTCTTGATGCCATATGCTTGCATTATCTTCTCATCTCCGTCTTTGGTCTTGCGCAGGCGTTCGATGAAAGCGGATGTCTTCTGAAATTGCGCATCGATGAACTCCTTATGCTGTTCCTTCCAATCAGCCGGATGATCATGTACAAAGTTTGCCCAATTCACTAAGAACTCTTCATGAGTACTATCTCTCATCTTCTCACCCGCAGGAGCATATCTTTTATTCTCTTGATCTCCTGCTCGTCGACTTTTTCCCGATATACTATCCTTAGATGTCTTGCATCCTCCAGATCCTTGTCTGACTTGAGGCATCCTTCCTTGAACGCGATATTCATATTGATAGAACTGAACCAGAGATCAAGCCCTGTAAGCGGAATTTTTTCCTTTGTCTTGAATTGATAATCATCCACTTCATCTTTTGCGAATTTCACTTCCATCTCTGGGATCGGTCTGTTCTTCCAAGTATATCTCACGTTAGTATTGCACGTCAAATATGAGTCATATATCTCTTTAGGGTCATCACTTTGCATGCAGACAAATCCATATTTAATCAAATCACGATGTAATTCGTGAAATTTCTCGAAAGAAAGCTTCGGTAAAATCATATCAATATCTTCTGTAGCACGCATCCTTCCAGAAGAGATCGCCACAAACCCTGAGACGATAATGTATTCACAATGTCGTTCCACCACGGTCGCGAACTGTACTGCGAACTCATCAAGAATGTTCTTATCTGAGGTGCCGCGCTCCATGACATCTGAAAACAGAACCGCATTTATAAACATTACCCGGTTCCAACCGGTGAAGATTTACTGAAGTCTCCAGAACAAACGGTATTATCAGAACAAGCGATATAATTATAAGGGACAGGCCGCCACCCCAAGCCAAACGAGCTGCACACATCACCACAAGCATTTTGGATGGCCATCGATTTCATCAGCAACCAAGCACCCGACAACAATGAAACAAGAATACTTTCCAGGATTCACGTTCACACAGCCCAACTACTCAGGCGACGAAAGCACGGATTCTCCGATAAGAGAAAATTTTGAAATCAGACCGATACTTGTTGAAATGGACTACCTCTCCGGTAGACTCGTCGAGACCCTCAGTCTTGATGACCTATTGCGAGACGATGATATGTTCCAGGATCAGGATATCTCTTTAGAAGAGGACCAACCAGTCCGAAGCGTCACTGAGATCCTCCCTGATTTCAAACGCACATTACGTGAAGTAGGGCAAGATATTAGATATCGGTTCACGATGAGAAATCGTGAACTCCTCCTCGTGCCTCGAGAAGAACTCAAACCAAAGACTGAAGAAGAAGCTCAAAGGCTCGTCGAAAAATATGGAGAATACATGCGTGAAGGAAGCGGTGGAGGCTGCACATATCTCAAACGTGGCAAGTATCGTCTACGCGTCGCCATGGATGATGGGGGAGTGTTAGCAAAGTCGACTGCAGTGGAACTTGCCGCGCATGAATTCGGGCACAGTTTGAGCAGGTTCCTTGAATCCGTAACTTTCGAAGAACTAAAAGCGTTCGCCTTCGCCTCTCTCTGCCAACAATTTTACAACGGCGAGTCCTACTATATGAAAGCACGGACTGATCTCCATCCCGATCGACCACATGATGTCGCCCGACACTATCTGGGAGAATTACTACGCTCCGGCGTTCCCGAAGGCGCAATCCTTTCGCACCTTGTCGGCAGGCGGCTGGGAAGATTCGGATCAGCGGATTATCTGAAGTTCATTTGACACGAGCGCCAAACAGCAGACGCGACAAGTCTTATCCCAAGAAAACTAATTCTTCGCAAGCGTAATCTCGATCGTCGACACGCGCACTTCCTTTCCTTCCGGACTTTTAAATGCGTCGGAATCAATCTTGATGCCCTTGACAGCTATTATGCCGTCGAGAAACCGTTTTGACGCAACTTCACAAACGTCTACTGCGCGGGAGATGAACTTGCCGCGGGCCTTGACAACGACTTCAGAAGCATTTTTGGTCGTGAACTGCATCACGACGCCAGTAACATAATTCATGAATGGCTTTGGCCCAATAAAGATCGCGTTATCCTCTGTCATCGATGGCCTCGTTACTCGCGCACCAAAAGGAGCGCGTTATTGCTTGCAATCCGCTATTGTCAGATTTACAATATATAAATTTTTTGAAACCCGGCTCTGTCCCGAATCTCGCTTACGCTCGGCCGCTGCACCGCTATCAGTGCTCCGCTTGCCGTGGATATGCGGGCAACGCGAACCTGCGGTTTGCTGGTCTTTTTTGCATTGCAAAAAAGGTAATCTTGTCGCCGAGAGGATGTTTAAGCAACCTGTTTATCGTTTCAGCTCTCAGGGTGGCAGCGGCACAATTCGGGACAGAGCCGAAAAACCACGAACCTTCTTTGAGGTATCCTGCGTTAACACGACCAAAAGGCCGTCAGGAGTTTATCTTGAATGTTTCCTGCACTTCAACACCGCTCCTGTCAAGACGCGCAACAAGCGAATGTTTTCCTGACGATAATTGGCTAAGATCAACATATTGCGCAAGATGCACACGGACCAGCTCATCCAAGTGAACGACAGAGGCGCCGTTCCGTTCTTCCACCGAACTACGGAGATTATTCAAAACAGCGTACTCCTTGAGATTGATAACCTTGAATGTCGATCCATCAAGCGCCAGTGTAAGCGTCTCATCAGCGAGCACGGCGTCCAAGTTCACGACCACCTCTGCATCGAAAACATCGCTTGGAGAAAAAGTGCCCTTTTCAGTCGTCAGCACAAGTGCATTGTGACTGTACGTCGCAAGCCCGCTGAAGCTTGCAAATCCACCCACAATAAACAAGATCGCAATAAGAGAAATCACCACTGCAACAACGTTTTCGCGGTCCATTAACACTTGTTCACACCTTTTTGTCCATGCTGTAGGAAAGCACGGGTGTTAGTTATTTAAATTTTGCGATGATCTTCGGTTCCATCATTCTTCGATCATAAAACCAAAGTATGAATCTGCACCGATAGATCCAAGGCGTTATTGAAAAGCTCTGAAGTAGAATGTTTGACCAGCACCGCTCAGCCGCGCTGCGCGCGTCTTCGCTCAATCAGCACCACGCCTGGCTCGTGATAGTCATACTACCAGCGACGGCTGACATCCCCCGATGGGGCGTCCCCCCTGTCAGCATCTACAATACGCAAAAAGCCCAATGCTGGCTACGCTAACCGTTCCAAAAGGGGTTCTTCTCCTGTTAGTTCTCAGCATTTGTGCAGTAGGCGTTCTTGGTGCTATTGATATAACGCCAGAACAGCTGAACTTTGATGCAGTCCTCTTGGAAAGCAGCGCACAAAAAACCATGACAATCACGTCTGACAGCGACACTGTGCTTTTTGTAGAGCCCATCGCGAGCGGAGACACTAGCAGCAATATTCGGGTCAGCGCGAGCGGACCTTTGGCAGTGAAAAAGGATGTCCCACTCCAACTGAAAGTCGAAGCACAAGGAACCGCGCTCGGCCTGTCACAGGGAACTCTTGACTTGTATTTTTCAACAAGCGACACGAATCTGGGAACCGCGTCGGACGCGTTCGTGCAGATTCCGACTGCCGTGAGTGTTGTCAGCCAAGGGAAACGCCAACTCTTGGTCAAGGACAGTTTCGTCTCAAACACAGAAGTCGGAGGCATCGCAAACCTTGCTCTCTCATTTGAGAACGCTGGCTCTGTTGACCTCGAACCAGTCATCACTGTCACGATCGATCATGGATCCACGCAGCGTTTCATAGCTAAGATCCGCGCACTCGATGCACTGACAATGCACTTTCCGCTTCTTGCAAGCAACCTTGCAGGCGGCACTCATGAAGCCAGCATTATCGTCAAAGACAATGACATCACCATACTCGATAGAATCATTTCGTTCAGCGTTCTGCCATCTGTAAGCGACACCAAACAAGGGGATATTGTTGATGTGATTTTACCACAACAAAATGCGATCGGCAATGAAATCACGGGCGGAATAGTGTTCAAGAACAGCGGGCAAGAACCATTGATGACCACAGTGAAAACTGACGTGAATAAAGACAACAGCATCATTGCGCATTCTGAAGAAACCTTCTTTGTACCTGCAAAGCAAACTGAGATCGCGCGAGTCAGCTTTACGCCAAAGACGAGTGGATCATATCTCATCGCCTCAAAGGCATATTTTGCTGGCAGAGTCACGGATGTTACGCAACGGACTCTTGAGCTCAGCACTACTGATGAATCACTCGGGGCAGGCCAGTATATCTTTGTTGTATTTCTCGTTGGAATCCTTTTCATCACATCATATAAGAAACGCTTCCGTCTAGACAAGAGAGGAGAACAAATCCTTCACGAAGAACTCGAACAGCACGAGCGATCATCATTGCGATAATTAAGAATAAATTTTCAATAACGCCAACAGGACGGCGTTATTGAAAAGCTCTGAAGTAGAATGTTTGACTAGCACCGCTCAGCCGTCTTGCAGTGCTCGCACTCGAGTATGAAGCATTCACTCTCATGTGCGGTGGCCAAATGCAGTTGCAGCAGATGCCTGCCGCTCACGTATCTGCGCAAGGTGTTTGAGGAGAAGGGATTGTTGTGATAAACATTTGTGATAAATCTATCTCATAGCTTCTAGCCAGTTTATAGCTTCTTCATCGCTTCAATGCTTTTGTATTATAGTTGCTCACGACGTAAGGAATCGTGTACTTCGGCGTGATGGGCAAGTCGTGCGCCAACACAACGTCGCCTTCTTTTGCTTTTCCTATATCTTTCAAGACCTGTGGGATGCTCTTTCCACGCGCGTAATGCCTCCAGTCCCCGCTGTCGACATCCCAGAGGTAGTCTTTGAAGCCTTCCTGGGTGAGAAATGCTGCAATGTCGCGCTCATGCTTCTTGCTCCCGTCGCCGCGGTTGATTCCCTTGTCGCCGAATGGGAAACGAAAGAATCTGGGGTCATCCTTGCCAACTTCTTTGTAGACGCGTTCAATCAGAGTCTGCGTCTTCATGATCTCATTCTTTGCGCTATCTAAAGATATCTTTGAGAAGAAAGATGATTGTATGAATGATTTCCTACTGCGTGGCCTTGCTCAAGTGCATTGCGTGCAAACTTGTAACGGTCAGGATTCTTCAATTGTCTTCCGACAACAAAGAATGTGGCTTTGTTCTCTCTTCCTAAACCTTTGAGAATGTCTTCCATCGTCCGATTGGGTCCATCGTCGATCGTCAAGAAGATACTCGGCTTATCGGCTGCGCGAGATATAACTGTGTACGAGAGAGCAAATCCCAGACCCGATAAAAACGCTCGTCGATGCATGCACAAAAGTTTGCCGCTTCGCTCTTAAGCTTTGTGGAAATAACAAGAAATATTTTCAAATACGAAATATTTACTGGGAAATTTACTTAAAAAAGCGTATTTGTTTAGCAGCGTCGCCACCGACCTGCGAGCGAATGCGGTGGTTTGATGTAGGTGCGACTTGCTTGTCGGTGCATTGAGCGTGTTGGGCTTTTTCATGATCATTCCTGCGACTCATGACAACCCCGCAGCGTAGATCTCGCAGCAGCGAGCGTCGCCCGATCTTGCCAGCGTAGATTTACGCTGAAGGATGCCGAGCGTCGCAGGAAGGATTATTCACAAAAAGCACGACTGCACCACACAAATCACAACGGAAGATGGCGAGCGTCGTGGCGACGCTGCGATGTGAGTAGCTAAACAAATACAAAAAAGTTACTTGAGAAATTTTCCAATCGCAGGGATAATCTGCGTATCATCGTACAGCTTTGCAACGCGCACTCTCGCTTTCGGATCAGGCAATTTCTCATCATCAAGCTTAAAATGATCAACAATAATCTCGATGAACTTGCCAGGCCCCGGGACACTATTTGCACACTGGCCATAGCAGAACATGTTTGATACAGGAAGCACCTCCTTCTCCAACAGCGAGAGAGCTGTCGCATTATCACCACTCGAATTGTCACCGTCTGAATAATGGAATGGATAAATATTCCATTCGCTTGGCGGATAGTGCTGGGTTACGAGTTCCCTGAATTTGAGATACGCTGGTGAAAATTTGGTGCCCCCATCACCGCGCGTCTTGTAGAACTCTTCAGAGTCAACTTCTTTCGCAACAGAATCATGAATAATGTAGCGTTGTTCTACATGCTGATACCTTTTTTTGATGATGCGCTCCAGCCAATAATTCGTGATCCTGCATAATCTTTGCTGTTCTGATCTCATCGATCCCGAGACGTCCATCATATAGACGATGACGGCATTCGTTTCTTCTTTTAGAGTTCTTTTTGGAATCATGTACAAGAAATCTTCTTTTGAAGAAATAACAACCGGATGATCTGGGTCGTAGGTTTTATTTGCCATTTGGCGACGCAGCGCGTTGATGTATGTTCTTTTGAACTTCACTTTATTCCCCGTCCGCCCAATGCTTTTCAGCGGCCGTTTTTCAGATTGCGTCATCCGCTTTCCCTTGGGTTCGAGAAGAGGAAGTTGTAGGAATTCTATCAACAGATCAGTTAATCTATCAGGAGTCATTTCAATGTCAAGTTCGTGCTTGCCAGGTTCTTCGCCGGCAGATCCAAACACTTCATCATCAGCGCCGTCACCCACAGCGTCTCCAATATCGCCATCACCCTGGCCAACACCGCCCGCCAGCCGTTTATCGTACACAAAATGCGGAATGTCAATATGCCTGATTGGAATGCGGACCACGTGATCACCGCGTTTTCCAACAAAATCGTCTTGGATGATATACTTGTGCAGATTCTTTCGCACAGAGCTCTTGACAATTTGTTCGAATCGATTCCTGTCCTGCCCTATATTCATCATTCCTATATTCACTTCTTTGGATTTTTTAGATATAAACCTGCATAAGAAGATTTTTGCGATACGTAAAAAAGAATACGTGACAAACTGGCATTAGGAAGAATTGTCAACTCGGCGTCACCGTGTCACTTCTTCAATCTCTTGAGCATCTCAATTATCCTCTGCCCCTCCGCACGATCCTTTAGCGAACTCATCGCTTTGTTGATAACTGCAGAGAATTCAAGCTCTTCACTTTCCTTGAGAACATTACGCAATTCGGCTTCGAGACCTTCATCGGATAGTGGCGTATATTTCTTATAGTCAACTTTCTTTCCTTGTGCTATTTCCACAAGGACTTTCTCAATGGCACCTTTGCTCAGCTTATTCCGGTTCATAAGATCGAATACAGTTTCGAAATCCTTGTCTGCGACTTTTGCCGGATCAAGATTATATTTACGACGCAAAAGTTTGGGAACTGAAAGCAATGTCTCAGCGATGAAGGCTGGCTTCACGTGTGTAAAGCGCGACGTAAATTGTTCAAACAATTGCTGTCTTCCAGATGTCGTCAAGTCCCGGGCAAGATCTTCTGACAGTTCAAGCGTCTCCTTCAAACGTTCTTTTCTTTCTTCCAGCAATTCAGGAATCGTGATATTTGAAGCATCAACGCGCACAGGAAGCACATCAGTTTCAGGATACATGCGTGCCTGGCCGGGCATCGGACGCATGAATGAGCTTGTTCCATCAGGATTTGCGCGACGCACTTCCTTTGGTATGCCTGATGGAATCATCGCGAGCCGGTTGAGAACTGCTGTAAATGCCTTGTCAACTTTTTTTTCCGCATCCGCTATCAGGATGAAGGCATCGTCTGGTTTGCAGGAAAGCTGTTTACGCAGCAGGTCAATCTCCGGCCGTTCGATGCCGTAATTGGGAAGCTCGTCTGAATGAAACAAGCCTCCAACACCGCCGCTCACTTTTGCATAATCAGACAGCTCTGATCCGACACGGCGGCCAGGCTGTACCTCCATTCCAAGGAGCCCATTCATGCCAAGAACGCGCAAAGCTTTCACGACACCGCCTGATTGGAGCGCTGACCGGATGACTTTGGACTTACTTGCTGTAAACAATTTTGAGACATCCTGCACTTCCGAGCCAGGTGAATTAACCGAATGCTTTCCAATATTTTTTGCCAAATCCAGTAATGCAAGTTGACGCTGTACCTCATATTCCACAAGCACCGGGATCATCTTGAGATCCTGCGCGCCCTTTATCTCTATGCGGTCTCCACCCGCGACCGAGACATTTACATCCTGCCGGATAGTACCAAGCCCCCGCGCCACCTTCCCTGTAGACCGCAAAATCATCCCTAGCTTTGCCGCGACTTCCTGAGCTTGCTTAGGATTGTGAATATCCGGATCCGTCCCAATCTCTATGAGCGGAATTCCAAGACGATCCAGGCGATACACGACCACGCCATCACGCCTTTCCATTATCTTTGCAGAATCTTCCTCTACACAGATGCTTGCGATTCCAACGTCACCGTCACTTGTCTTTACCAAACCATTTCGGGCGACAAGTGCTGTGCGCTGAAATCCAGAGGTGTTGGAGCCATCAACGACCGTCTTGCGCATCACTTGCACCTCATCCACAATCTTTGCACCGAGCATTTTAGAAACCTGCAATCCTGCCTCTATGGCTTCGGGATTCATCTCATGCGGAGGCTCCTCATCGAGCTCGACAAGACATGTTGAGTCAGAATATGCTTCGTAAAGAAATCTCAAGCCTTTTTGCGCTTCATGCGCTGCCGCGACATCGATCCTTCCGGTTTCCCCCACTACCGCACGCAGTTCACGCTGAACCATCGCATCGGGCGGATCGTCTCGAAGAAGCGAAGGACAACTACAGAAAAGTTTGTGGCTTGCGATCTGCTGGTGAATCTCTATACCACACGTGAGCTTGATATTTTTGAAATCGAGAGGTCTTGGCATTGAATGGATTAATAGACGATTTATTTATAATACTTCCTGTGGATCTGTCCCGAATTGTGCCGCTGCCAACCTGCCGAGCTGAAACAAAGAGCATAATGTTCGTATTTGTTAGCGGCGCCGCCGACCTGCGAGCTGACGCGAAACACAACGCCACGCACAATTCTAT
>JACQXV010000074.1 GCA_016208715.1 Candidatus Woesearchaeota archaeon
CTATGCTGTCACAGAGACTGGAGCACCGTATCGCGAACCTGCTCGAGGAGGCACACCCGCAGGCGCAGAGCCTGCAGCGCGCAGCGGTCGTAAGCTGACAGACTTGTTCTGATCATTTTTTTTCTTTTATTTATTTTCGTATTTTTCGTTCGGGGGTTGGATTGTGATTGATGAGCTAGTGGATGCAGTAACAGGGAAAGTTGTCGTCGATCTTCGCGACCCTGTTGATCTGGAAGATAAGCCGAAGCATGCATTTCCACAGAAGGATGTTGATCAGTGCTATGAGGTAATCGAGCGCGCTCTGCAGACCTGGCCAAAGGATCTTAAGAAATTCTACACGCGGGCAAATCATGTCCGGAGGGTTTTTTCAGACACTTTCTATTCTTTTCGTGATAATCTCAGGACAGGGAACTATGCATCCTATCCTCACGAGCGGACAGATCAGCAGATCGTAGGCAACAACTGCACAACGATCATCCCTGAAGTGTATCTCTTCGCCGAGGCGTATGGTCTAAAGCCTCAGATCGTCCAGTTCATAGATTTCAATGATGTAAAGACGAAGAAGGACAAGGAAGAGGTGACCTCTCCTGCGCATTTCGCGATCGTTCTTGACGCTGGCCGTAAGCACAAGTATCTGCTTGATCCTTTCTGGCATATCTTCGCGCCTATCCGGAGGCAGACTGATTCTTATTGGCAGCTTGGCAGGCATCAGGGAAGGACTGCGCGTAAGAGAGAGTTTGAGCGGGTAGTGTATTACTCTGCTGAAGAGTTCGCTGCCATGATGGGCCGTCTCAAGTATCCTGCTGAATCGCTTGACATGCTCGTCGCGGGTCAGAAGGTATTTGATCTGCGCGTGATCCAGAAGTTCAACTGCAAGCTGATGGTGTATTATGATGATCCGACGAACACTGTGTCTACGAGGTTGTATGTGCCGTCAGAATCGATATCTGACAAGGCGGTGTATTGTAGGATGAAGATGTCTGATGAGGGTGAGGTAGAGAGCACATCGATCGATCTTTTTATCGCGAAGAATTATGGATGGACTTTCCTTGTAGAACCCAAGAAGGTCGCGACGACAGACTTCTCTGGGTTGATGAAGGTCAAGCGACTTGTGCAGAAGTCGATTAACTCCGCTACAAAGAAAAGAGTGCGTCTTCAGCGTTGTGACAGGATAGGCAATGTATTCGATAGCGGCGTTCTCAAGGATGCTGAAAGGATGCAGTTGACTGCTCTCGTCGATGGTTTTTACAGCAGTCTTGGTCGTGCTGGTCAGGAGACTGTGCATAAGATGGTCCTTGCGCGTACATTATATGAGCGAGAGCAGACGGATAAGGATTTTCTGTACACTGAAACTGAGCACAACGAGCGCATTCTGCAGTTGCGTGCAGAGGAGGTCGAGCTTCGCGAACGCACAAGGCCTTATGATGACGCGATGTGGTTGAAAGGATGGAAACTGCAGAAGTCAGGGCGTGCAGAGGTGCGGAAGGCGCGGCGTGTGCAAAGGAAGCGCGACGAGCGTCAGGCCGATCTTGCCGCTGAAGTGAATTTTCTCAATAATCTGCACCAGGCTAACAAGCGAGCTTATCGCCGGATGATGGACAAGGTGCTGTTCGCGAAGACATTAGAAGGATTATCTGTTGAGCAGTTAGAGGCTCGTGTCCGTGAGAATAGGTTTGACACGCGTGTCGGTTATCTTGCGATGCTTTCTGATTTCATCCCGTTTGCTGTCGACGCGCGTGATGATCTTGAGTTGAAGATGTACATCAGGCCCATCAAGGAGAAGGTCGCTGCTAGGAAGTCGAAGGCGCGCAAAGTCTCTGATGTAGTTGCTCTTCCGGGTGCTTCTGCGCAAGTGGATGCGGCAGCTGCTGATGCGCAATAGAGATTATGGTATTTGTTTAGCAGCGTCGCCACCGACCTGCGAGCTAACGGCTTTCACATCGTCTCGCGCGATTCTCGGCTCGTTAAGCGGCTTAACTTACCAGCGAGCGTCGTGGCGACGCTGCGATGTGAGTAGCTAAACAAATACAGATTATGCAGTATAGAAATGAGACGCGCTGACTCTAGAAAATCACGCGTTCATATGTCCAGGCTCACGCGGCACATCCATCCTTGCGCGGTTTTCGCAAGCTTGAATCCGTAATACGTTACAGCCTTCACCACTGTCTGTCCCTTTTGTGGACTAATGGGTTCTCCATACGCAAACGCGCGCAGCCGCTTATCAGTGAGCTCGATGATAGTGAATTTGGAGAAGAACATCTCATCGATGTCGACGCGGGAGATAATGGCGTGCAGCCAATTGACGAGGAGATCATCTAGGGAGTCTGCATCGACCTTGATTTCTTTTTCGATTTTTGGTTGGACTTCATCGACTTTGCAAAGGACATTTGAAACGGCGAGTGCTGCGTTGACAAAAAGCTCTTTCTTGTCACGACCGTACGCCTCGAACATGACATCGGACGTTATCTTGTCAATGAACGTGAAAGGAGGTTTTGGTGGCATGCCTAACGCACATCCTGTCTAGAATTACACAAGAAAAGTTTTGTAATCGAGTCTGTCATTGATTTCTCCTGCAACATTTTCAAGCATCATCTTTTTTGCTTCCTCTGGTTTTTTTGCATGTGAGAGTACCCAACAGAGTTTCACGTATGCTACTTCTGTCAGCATGTCTTGCAAATACACAACACCCAGCTTTCGCAGTTCGCGGCCTGTAGAGTAGACAAGCGGGTTGAGCCGTCCGTAAATGGTCTGTGCAGTGGCGCACACAACGACGCCATTCGCGATTGCCTCTCTGAGCGCTTTCATCCAGCTGTTTTGTGAATCATGCCCCGCAACGTGTCCGAGTCCCACGCTTTCAAGCACGATGCCCTTGTATCCTTGCTTGACGTAATGGTCGATGATTGTCGGGCAGCAGCCTGGATAATACTTGATGATTGCGACGCGTCCATCGAACCCATTAGCGAGCGCCACCCTGGCAGAGTTTACCGCGCGTTTCTTTGCGGTCTTATTCAGCACTTCGATCTTTCCATCGCTGCTGATGCGTGCAAGCGGCGTTTCATTGATCGGTCTGAAGGCATCACGCCTGCTCGTGTGCATCTTGCGTACTTTTGTTCCCCGCATTGCGAGGCAATGCGTGTCGTCGCTGCTGCCGTGTCCGACAAGCATTACTTCCGCAATATCGGAAACTGCCATGCGACATGCGCTTTTCAGGTTGAGGACTGTGTCGGTGCTAGCACGGTCCGTGGAGCGCTGCGAGTACGTGAGCACAACCGGCTTTGACAGATTCTTGAGCATCATCGACAGCGCTGCTGCAGTGAAATGCAGCGTGTCAGTTCCATGCGTGACGATGACTCCAGATATGTCCTTATCATTGAGCAGTTCTACGCAATGCTTTGCAATTACCTGCCAGTCTTCAGGCACCATGTCCTCGCTGCTTTTGAGAAACGGAGTCCTTATCTCTTTGAACCGTACCAGTTCAGCGATTTCCGGGACGAGTGCAAACAATTGTCCTGGTTCCATGAGCCATTTGACTCCGCCAGTCTGGTAGTCAAGTCGTGAGCTGATCGTGCCTCCGGTAGCGATCAAGGCGACAGCAGGAAGATCTTTTTTTTGCTGAAGTTTGAGTGAGGGAAAGGCTTCGAGCGCGACGCCAGCACCGATTTTCTCAATTTTTTTTATTTGCTGGTTGTTGATTCCGACATTGTACCCGCTGTCGAGCTTGAGGATCGTGACGTCTTGCTCAAGCAATGCGGGTCGCGGAAGGAGGATCCCTTCGGTGCTCTCGACTGCAGTCGACACACGAACGCGGTCTCCTGGCTTTGCCTGCGATGGTGCTTGTTTGATCGCAGTTGGTTTTGAGGCGGTGGTTTTTGTCATGGTGCTCACTTAGCGTGCAGTGACGACGATGCTGACGTCTTTAGCTGCATAGAAATTATTTCGGTCGTCCTTGATGGTGATCTTTGCATTGTATCTGCCTGCCTTGATTCCCTTCTTCACCGTGAAGGGGATGATTGTGGTGCCTTGGGCAGAAAGATTAGCGGCTTTTTCTTCAATGGTGTCTTCAATAGTGCAGACAGCACAGTCAATGCTTATACTAAATCCGGTTGGTTGATCGTAGGCGTTCTTTATCATGAGGTAGTTCTTCTTTTCTGCAGGGGATGCGGCGATCAGAGGGTTCTCGTAGACAGCAAGGATTTTACCTTTCCGGATCTCTTCGTTGAGTTTCTTCTCTATATCTGCTGGCATTGCCGGTGTTTGCGGACTTTTCGTAAATGAGAATTTTGGTGTTGGCGACATTTTTTGCTGCTGCGTTGTACACGCGGTGACGAGGATGGCACTGATAATGCACGCGAGCATTATTATCGGTTCTCTTTTTTCTCTTGTCAGCATATAAAAATCCCGTTAAGAACATCCCCTTTAACGCGGGCAGCCTTTCTCATCCGAAATAGTATGGTTTCTCCCGGCCCATTTCTTTGCCGCGTGCTTTGGTGAACTGGTCTTTGAGTTCTACGTATGCTTCCTCAATCTCTTTGGTGATAGATGGGCGCGCTTTATCGAGTGCTTCACTGAATTCTTTCTTTGTAACTTGCGCGGCTTTGACGTCTTTTCGTAGAGCAAGCATTGCTGCTTCGCGGCAGACAGATTCAATATCCGCGCCCGCGTACCCAGCAGTTTTCTTCGCGAACTCTTCGAGGTTGACATCGGGCGCTAATGGCATGTTCTTTGTGTGAATCTTGAATATATTGAGCCTTGATTTCTCGTCAGGAGCGCCGACAAGCACGATGCGGTCAAATCTTCCCGGCCGCAAAAGTGCAGTGTCGAGGATGTCTGGCCGGTTTGTTGCGCCAATCACAACGATATTGTGCAGTTCTTCAAGACCGTCAATTTCAGTCAAGAGTTGGTTCACGACGCGTTCAGTGACTCTCGTGTCCGGGCTCGCGCCGCGGCGGGGAGCGATGGCATCAATCTCATCGAAGAAGACGATGGTTGGACTTGTCTGTCGTGCACGCTCGAACACTTTGCGTACGCCGCGCTCACTTTCCCCAACCCACATTGAGAGAAGCTCCGGGCCTTTGACGAGGATAAAGTTGGCTTCCGATTCGTTCGCGACTGCTTTTGCAAGCAGGGTCTTTCCAGTGCCCGGCGGACCGTATAGGAGAATCCCTTTGGGCGGCCGCACGCCTAAGCGCGTGAATGCTTCCGGCATCTTGAGCGGCCACTCTACTGCTTCCTTGATCTCTTGTTTGATATCTTCAAGTCCACCGATATCTTCCCAGTGCACGTTGGGCAATTCAACAAGGACTTCGCGCAGCGCACTCGGTCTAACGACCTTCAATGCATCAATGAAGTCTTGCTGTGTTATGCGCAGTTTCTCGAGGCTTTCTTTCGGTATCGCCTCTTCTTTTTCAAGTTGGAGTTCTGGAAGCACGCGCCGCAGCACGATCATTGCCGCTTCTTTTGCAAGTGCAGAGACATCTGCTCCGACAAACCCGTGCGTGATGCGCGCAAGTTCCTTGAGGTTGATGTTTTTTGCAAGAGGCATATTTCTCGTATGGATCTTGAGGATATTGAGTCTTCCTTCCTTAGTCGGTACGCCTATCTCGATCTCGCGATCGAATCGCCCCGGGCGCCGCAGCGCGGGGTCAAGTGAGTGCGGCATATTGGTGGCTGCAATAACGACGACCTTGCCGCGGCTCTGCAGTCCATCCATGAGCGCAAGAAGCTGAGCGACAACGCGTCGTTCAACTTCTCCTTTGGTCTCTTCGCGCTTTGTAGCGATCGCGTCGATCTCATCAATGAAGATTATGCTTGGCGCGTTCTTTTCCGCATCGTCGAATTTCTTGCGCAGGTTCTCTTCGCTGTTATGCGCATAGATGCCTCCAAAACCCGCGACAAAATTCTGGCAGGGCTCTACAGAAATGTCATAGACATACTCGTGATGTTCCTTGATCTCTTCGATGCGTTCGACCTTATCCCAGTAGATGTCAGTGGACAGGATTTTTTGGAGTTTCGGGTTCTCGTATCTGAGCAAGATATTTTTCCCTATCGACTCTTGATGCTGCCAGCGGCGTAATTCTGCGGTGGCTTGCACAGCGTTCTTCACGTCACCTGAGAGCGGTATCCTGTCTCGTCGCGAAACGGTGATGGTGGAGAGGTAATTGTAGACAAGCAGGTTCCTTTCAGAATCAAAGAATCCGATCTCCCGGAAGTTGTTCAGGTTCTCATAATCCGCAAAGCAGATCCTTTTTTGCGGCCGGTTTTTTCGTTCGTAGATCTTTGCGACGATCCCGAATTGGAGCAGGAGGTACACGATATCGTCAGCTAATGCGGGGCTTTCGGTACAGACTTCTACCATAGGCGCGGGCGTCCGTGTATGCACCGTGCCGTCTCCAGAGAAGTATCCTCGCAGAAAAGCTGCGAGGTTTTTTTTGGGCAGGTTATAGATGATGTCGGGAATCTTCTTATCGCGTGCATTCCCGGTAAACCCCAGAACGTGCTGCATGACTTTGCCTAAAATTGACGAACAGATGTAGATATCGGTTGCGAGTGCGCCGCGTTTGTGATAGATGGTCACCGGTCCGAATAATGCATTGCAGAGTTCCTTGATGGCCTTTTCTTCTTTGCGATGGATGCTTAATCGGACTTCGTTTTTTTGGGTGTAGGATCCTTCTGCGGCCCACCAACCAAGAAATGCGCAGAAGTCTTCATTGAGGTCGAGTTGGGAGGGCAGGCTTTTTCCTTTTGTGCAGATCTTAATGTCGTTCTTGTCGAACGCGATGTCCGCTTTTTCCATGGTTGTAATAAATTTGCTTATGCTGATGCCGACATTTTTTGACATGACATCGTAGAGATATTTTGATTGTACTCCAAGGATTTGGCATACCGCGTCGTGGCCGAGCACTCCTATTGCTTTCTTGATATGATGAGAGATTCCTCTCACTTTCAGGTTGTGATCGTCGGTACGCAACGCTTCGAGCAAGTCGAGACGTTCGATCGTGTTCATTGGAGCGGGCAGGATCTTTGGGACTGCGATGAAGGATTTTCCAGGGATGAGGTCGGATGTTTTCACGCTCTCGATTCCAGTGGCGCTTCCATTGTTCTCGCCGTTCTTTGCGCCGCTGCCGAGCGTAAAGAGCGAATGATAATCGGTGACCCGGATCTGGCGGCCGCTCCTCGTCTGGACATTGAGTATCTTTGAGGTATTTCTGTGTTTGATGAATCCGCTGATTTTTGCTAGCGTCACTTTTCCATCGTGATCAAAGCAGACTGCGTCCGCGTCTCTCTTTTGTTCTACAATGTCTCCGATGGGAACTCTTTTGAGAATGCCGTTTTCTCTTACGAGGATCTTTTCATCGTAGGGAAGAGATTGTCCATAATACTTGCTCATGATCTCCGGACCGTTGATCGAGATGAAGTTTGAGTTTGTCTCCGCAGCGACTGCTTTTGCAAGCAGCGTCTTTCCAGTTCCCGGAGGCCCGTGCAAAAGGACTCCTTTCGGTGCGTCGATGCCCAGGCGCTCGAACACTTCTGGGTGTTTGAGTGGAAGCTCCACCATTTCGCGGATTTTTTTAATCTCTTCAGAAAGTCCTCCGATATCTTCATACGTGACTTCGGGCGCTTTTTCGACTTCTTTGAGCTCGACTGCTTCAGGGTTGAATACTACTTCTGTCGTGTGCGTGATAAGGCATGCGCCTTTGGGATTGGTTTCAACTACGATAAACTTGATGTCCCCCATACCGAATCCCATCATGCTTTCATCAAGAATCGAAAATATGTCCTCGTAAGGGCTGTTGCTCATGGTGCTGCGCCGCCGTTTAGTTCCTCCAAGCGCGACAATGTCGCCGCGAACGACAGCGCGTCCAAGAAGTCCCTGCTTGAACAGTTCAGGCGGCGCCCGAATCACGATGCCGCGTCGTGCGGGCGCGATCACAACGCGCTTTGCCGTCTTCACGTCCGCTGCTCTGACTTTAATGATCTCGCCGATTCCGGTTTTCGCATTTCTTCGCACGATTCCATCCATGCGGATTATATTGAGGCCTATATCCCCAGGATATGCGCGATCCACGATGCCCGCAGTTGTCCGCTCTCCCGTGACTTCGACGATATCTCCCGGGCGCACTCCTATCTCATGCATGAGACTTGTATCTATACGAACAATCCCTTTGTTGACATCATCCTGGATAGCTTCAGCGACTTTGAGATTGAGTTCTTTTTCCATAATTCACAGTATCCAAAAGCGGATTGTATTTATACCTTTGGTTACCCAACAATACAGGTTTAACGTCGAATTCTTCATTCTTTTCTTAATAAAGTTTGTGGTGTTTGGGGCTCTGTCCCGAATGTGCCGCTGCCACCCTGCGAGCTGACGCGATAAACCTGTCGTTAAACATCCTCTCGGCGACAATATCGCCGGAGATATTCACGGTGAACGGAGCAATCATAGCGGTGCAGCGGCCGAGCGCAAGCGAGATTCTGGACAAAGCCGGTGTTTGTGGTGCTTGAGTGGTACTAGAAGTGGTGCTGGAAATGTATAGCAAAGCATGGACTGATTCAGTAATGAAAAGTTGAATCCAAACGGAAATGAAAAAGAAAGACACGGCAAAAGCTGATCACGGGTTTGATCTCACTTTCGGCATTGGAACAGGCGGGGGAAGATTGGCTGCGTTGCTCAAAATCAACGATTGGATGTTGCAGCGCGTGAGTATCGTATTGATCACTCCTTCAAGGATCTCTTTTTTTATTTTCTTGTCTTTTGCCCATGCATCGAGGACTTCTTGGACTGTTTTTTCTTCTTGGAGGACGAGAACAGTTCCGCCAAGCAAAATCTTTGCATAGTTTGGATTGTAGATGGAGCTGTATTCGAAGACGAACTTGAGGCCGCTCTGTTTAGTTTTTCCCAGCGAGATGTCGTTGCGCTCGACACGCTTAATGTTTACTGAATTTGCAACGCTAATCTTTCCAGACTGACCTTCGTTTTTTTCAACACTAATTTTGTTATAATCAAATCCAACAATCGCCATCAGTATCACCCATTGTCTAATTGTTTTAGTCTAACTCTTTTGATCAGCATCTATATCATAGATGTCCACGTTTATTGTCGCGTTGAATCCTCCATTTGTTTATAAATATGACGGTTCAGGCGAGCAAATTATTTCTCTTTTTCTTCAATCTGCTTCAAATTTGCTTTTTGCGTTATTTTTTTGATGAAACTTTAATAATAATCAAACAAAGCGAATGCTGAATGCACCGACAGCAACAACATGCACACAACAAGCGGCGCAAAATGTGCGATAACCAGAGGACAAATCACAAACACCAAACGCCTTTGCGAGCACCGATTACGTTCGTGATAGTGGGCGCAGTGGGCGTATTTACCTGCGCAAGCATTGCTGCCTATTACACAGCGTTCTCGCATCCTCCGGAAGCGAAAGTGCGTTTGCGTTCAAGTCAGTCGGGTGTTTCTTCTGCGTTAATCCCGCCACAGCCACACGATTCAGGAGAACGCGCAGTTAAATACTCTCCTCGCATCGATGAAGCAACCCGCATGAGAGTATTACAAGCGCTTCCAAAGTCGGCAAACGAATACTATCGCCAAGTTACGGAATCAGAACAGTCGCCGGATTATGACGATAAGGATTATGACAATAATGATGATAGGCCGATCAATGTCTACCGGATCGCGCAAGACGCGATGAGCGCCGAGCAGTTTCGTATTCTGACTCGCTTTGGCAGCAACCTGGCACAAGATGATTATCGGAAAACGGCTGATTTGCTTGAACCGATTGAGATGCTCTTTGGATCGCGTGCAAAGGAACGGGCAATAAACTTCTTCTTTAAGGATTATGACAATTATCTCAGGAGCGTCGAAGCAGTGAAGTGCAATGGCTACGATCCAAGTTCAGTCTTCAATAAGATCACGTACATGAAGCTGCTTCCTGAACAGCTTGGTGTTTCGAATTATTTCAGTCAATCGCAGAGCGAACTTGAAAGACGCGTGTGGACTATGTGCGCGGACTACATTCCACAAACTGCTGATGCAGACATATCCGAACATTGAGCACTCTTTCTCCCAATTGCACACCCCGATGGGGCATCCCCCCTGTCAGCATCGCTGGTTTTAGTTTCTATCTCTCGCAGAAAGGCGGTGGTGCTGACTGTGCTGGTCGAGCCTTTCAATAACGCCTTATCGTCGTTACATTTAAATACTGTCCGCGTTCTCACAATGCAGAATATGGATAAAAACAAGCAAACAAAACGAGCATCGGACCACGGCTTGAAGGGGCTTCGGGTCGTCGCTGCCGTCGCCACTGCTGCGGACATGACATGCAATGAGCTTGTCATGCAGATGGAAATGTCAGGAGTGATGGGCGCAGGAAAGGTTGCGCAGTCTGTTAGGATAGCCGAGACGATGGTCCGTGACAAGGACTGCACCGTCTTTTTTGGTTTTGCAGGCGCGATGGTCCCTGGCGGCATGCGCCAAGTTATTATCGATATGATTAATGATGGATGGGTCAACGTTGTCGTGACAACTGGCGCGAACCTCACGCACGATATTATTGAGGCCATCGGATACCATCACTACCAAGGATATCATTTGATGGACGATGCGATGCTCAACAAGGAAGGCTACGACCGCATGTACGATTCCCTCATGCCTAATAACGTTTACGAAGGTCTTGAGGATTTCTTTGCAAAACATTTTGACGCTCTCACGAGCACCGGCCGGGAAGGTCAGATCAGCATCAAGGAATTTCTTCAACGGCTGGGCAGCCTTACTCCGAAAGATCGCCCGTCGATACTGCGGGCGTGTTATGAAAAGAATGTGCCGCTTTTCTGTCCTGCGCTCGCAGACTCCGGCATAGGTCTTATGCTTTGGGGTCATCTTGCAAAAAACAAGAAAGTATCCGTTGGCGCATTTGATGACCTCAAGGACATGATGAATATCGCGTGGGAGTCAAAGAAGGCAGGAGTGTTGTACGTCGGCGGCGGCGTCCCTAAAAATTACATTCAGCAGGCGATGCAGCTTGCCCCGCGCTCTGCAGAATACGGAATCCAGATCACCATGGACCGCCCAGAGCCAGGAGGATCAAGTGGCGCTGGACTTGCCGAAGGCATTTCATGGGGAAAGATGAATGCTGAAGCGAAATTTGTCGACCTTATATGCGATTCGACGATTGCGTTGCCGCTCATTTCTGCAGCAGTCAAGGAGCGTCTCGCAAAATCAAAGTGAAAGAACAGTATTTGTTTTAGCTACTTCAATCGCGGCGTCGCCACGACGCTCGCCGCGCACGTAAAACTGATTATCATCAATTATCATCAAATAATGAGCTGAGAATCGTGTGAGACGATGTGAATGCCATTAGCTCGCGGGTAAGTGGCAACGCTTGCTAAACAAATACAAAGCACACAATAAACAGCAACCATATAAAAAAGGGCAGATGATGAAAATTCCAGGACCGAAGAAGACAATCAAGACAAACCAGTCGCGCATTCTCAAGGAGGATGTCATCGAGACCGAGATCGATGACATGAATCCGCAGTTCTGTAATTTTGTCAAGCTGGAACTCTACAAGCACGGCGCTGTTGACGTAGAGATCATGCAGCACATCCTCAAGAAGGAGCGGCCAGGCATCCGCATTCGTATAGTCTGCCCAAAAGAATTGACTGAGCATCTTGCAAGAGTATTGTTTGAGCAAACAACTACCTTCGGCGTGAAGATCAACAACACGCATGCGATGCGGCTTCACGTGCAGATGCAGAAGGTCGGCACAAGATACGGCCCCGTGACGGTGAAGGTCGGGTCTTTCGACGGGAAAGTGTTGAGCGTATCACCAGAATACGAAGATGCAAAAGTTATAGCACAAAAGGCCGGCGCCCCTCTCAAGGAAGTCTTCGTGGAGACGATGTGCAATTATCGCAAACTTCAGGAGAAAACAGAGCGAAAGAAGAAGTGACTGTGGTACCATGCTTCTTGTCGACGTCCATGCACACCTTGATCACGTGGATTTCGCAGATGATATCAAACAAGTAATCGATCGCGCACAGGCGGCCGGAGTCAAAGCGATCATCACTCAGGGAGTGAACCATGAATCTAATCTTGCTGTGCTCGCGCTATCAAAGAAGTATGATATCGTGAAAGCCGCTCTCGGGTTGTATCCTCTTGATGCGACGAATGTCAAGGTTGACGAAGCATACTTTTCTGGCGAACCCCTCCTGCCGCGGACAAAAGTCGATGTCGATGATACTCTTGCGTTCATCGAAAAGCACAAAGATAGTATCATCGCGATCGGTGAAGTCGGTCTTGATGCTAAGTTCAGCAAGGATATGAAGATGCAGCTTGAGAATTTCGAAAAGATCATCACGCTTTCAAAGAAGATTAAAAAGCCGTTGATCGTCCACTCCCGCAAGGCAGAGCTTGAGACGATCGAGATGCTTGAGACAGCAAAGCATGAGCGTGTGCTGATGCACTGTTTTTCAGGGAAGCTAAAGCTTGCAAAACGCATTGAAGATAATGGTTGGATGTTGTCGATTCCTCCCTGCGTCGTGCGATCATCCCACTTTCAGGATCTTATCAGGCGCACCAACATCGGACACCTCTTGACCGAGACTGATGCGCCATACCTGGGGCCGCAACCAGGAGTGCGCAACGAGCCCGCGAACGTGATCGAGTCCATCAGGATGATCGCGCAAATCAAGAAGATGACGGTCGAGGATACCGCAAACAACCTCTTCCAGAACTATCAACGGCTGTTTCTTTGAATTGCCTGGCCTGCGCTAGGAGCCTGTCGTTTCATGGGCATCCGACCGACTTTTAATGCATGAACTAGAAGGCGTTATTGAAAAGCTCTGAAGTAGAATGTTTGACCAGCACCGCTCAGCCGCGCTGCGCGCGTCTTCGCTCAATCAGCACCACGCCTGGCTCGTGATAGTCATACTACCCGCGACGGCTGACATCCCCCGATGGGGCGTCTTTTAGTTTCTATCTCTCGCAGAAAGGCGGTGGTGCTGACTGTGCTGGTCGAGCTTTTCAATAACGCCAACTAGAAGCAACATTAATAAATCCTCGGACACTCTGTTTATAAAAAAGACGGTGCTGCCTTGGATATCTCTCCATCACAAAAAAAGGGCCTTTCCCAGGTCGATTGGGTCATTAGTCTTTCGATCTTTCTGGTATACCTTGCCCTGTTTTTTATATTTGTTAAGCCACTCATTGTACCATCACGAAACATCGATTCGCTCATGGATAATCTGGAAGATAAATTCCTTGATGACACCCAAACGACGGTTGAGCGCGTGCGGATATTTGTTACGCAAAACGTCAACAGCCAGTTTGATTTCATCATTGCAAACTTCACGTATCCCGCATGGAATACCAGCAAAATGGCTGCATCTACAGATTATTTTACGGTAGATGATGGTAAAATTTTTTTCTTGCTAAACACCACACAGACGAAAAAGGCGGCGCTTTTCCATCCCTTTGTGAAGCGAAAGACGAATCCACTGCCTACACTTATTGCAGACGTAGACCACGCAGAGTTTGAATCATTCCGCGCCATATTTGACGATGAACTTTTACAGCGAATAGTATATCGAGGAACTACCAGGGTGTCGGATATCCAATATCGCGTTGGGGGATACAGTCTCAGCCCGGGCGGGACGTTCACAAAAACAGATGTGTATGCAAAGTACAAGGTTCGCGATGAAATCAATCATTCAACATATGTGCCCGCCAGCAACAGCCGCGTGTACGTTTTCATGCTTTCAGATGATTTCAAGGAGCATAACATGACGTTCTCGGCAAACATCTTCAATTTCACAAGATACTTTGTGGATCAATCAAGACGGGGAACGATCACCTATTCTTCGGTGCAGACGTGTGATGAATTCACATCGCGGTTTATTGACTTCAATGACGGTGAGACGGGCATCGCTTTTTTTACAGAACCCGCGAGCAGCATGAGTTTCTGCCGCAACCTCACCTCACTGACGTTTTCATTTTTGATCACAGTGTCTAACACGTCATCGTATGCTATTTTTGCTCACGATGGAGATCATACAAGCGTACAAAATTATCCGATCATACCGATCAATGGCGTGCGGGAACAACTTACCGGGATTTCGGACGCGAACATTTCAAACCTCAAACTTTATGATTACACTCAGCTTAAGCAGCGATGGAGTTTTCCTGCAGAGCGAGACTTCAATATCACTGTCCTGTCACCTGTAGTGAATGCCACCTTTGGCAGGACAGCAACGAAAAATGTTGACGCGTACGGCCGTAAAAAGGCGGTCTCATTCGCTCTTGACCGCAATCTCAATACTCCGACAGGAACTCTCCAGTTCGTCGTCTGGTGATTGCATGAGACCACACACACACCTTACATCTCACGCCGGCAAGAAAGCATACGTCGCAACGCTGGAGGCATTTTTTGCATTCTTTCTCACGTTCAGTTTTGTCATCTTTGTGGTTCATGAGGTTGCGACCTCAAAAGCTTTAAATACGCCAACCAACATTCTTCCGACACTGGAGAATGATGAGGATTTTCGGGAATGCGTTGTTGCAGAAAACACGACGTGCCTGCAAAATATGATAGATCCTTACATTCCGCCGATCTTTGACATCAAGGTGACGATCGACGAGATCGCTCCGTTTCAAGCGCCAGATGACGTGTTTACAGATAGCATCCTTGTCGCTTCAAACACGACAGAAAGTTTCAAGATTGTGAAGTTGTATTACTGGGAAATTTGATTAAGAAAAAAGAGAGCAGAAACAAAAAAAGAATAAGCGAGGCAGTTCATGAAGATAGAGATCGACACCAAGAGCGATCGAAAAGAGGAATTGCGCCACATCGCACATATGCTCCTTAGGATATGTGACGAAGCGCCGCCGTCGCAGATCATGAATGGTTCGGAACAGTCTTTTGGACAAAATTTTTGGGGTAATCCTGCCGAGCCAGTGCAGCCTTCGCAGCAAAGCGATAGTGGTTTTTTCACTATGTTTGGAGACACTGCTCCTGTACAATCACCGCAGCAGCCGATACAGGAATCAGGCATGAGCAGAGCCTCACTACAGCAAGGCGGGGATATTTTCTCGCTCTTTAAAGACGGCCCCCCGCAACAAGCATCAACGCAGCCTTCACCGCCTCCTCAAGACCGTTTGTCAAGAAAGCGTGATTTTCTTGCAGAAGGATATTTGATTCCATACGATTGAGTATGCAGCCGATCCGAGATTTGCTAAGTAAGATCATGTGGGATCCGAACGAGAATCCCGAATTGTACAGCGTTTTCTACATGGATCGTGTCAAGAACAGGCTTATTGAAGTGACATTTGAAGACATCATCTCGATCTCGGAGAATTTCATGCTCATTGCGCGTGATGACGAGCAAGTTGACATCCCATTACACCGAGTGAAAGAAGTGCGAAAGGAAGAAAAGCTGATTTGGCAACGACCCAAATCCGAAGCAGACGGGTAGCAACAAACCCGTTCCTCAGTTTTATCTGCCTGCTGAAGCGCGCGGCATCTTGGAGGATTTGCAAGTGAGAACCTTCGGTTCGCGGGATGGCGGCAGCATATTCGAGACAGAGCATCTTAGATCAAAACATTTTTATAACCTGCCAGGCGCCCCGCTTCTATGAAACAAGATGAAGTCCAAGCCAACGTCACGAGCAAAGAAGTCTACCAATCATATCTGAAAGCTGGTCGTGCTGCAGCAGAAGCGTTGCACTACGGCAAATCCCTCGTTAAGCCTGGTGCCAAATACATTGATGTTGCAGAGGCTGTTGAAGAGAAGATTCAACAGCTTGGCTGCGAACTTGCCTTCCCATGTAACATTTCTCGCAATGAAATCGCTGCGCATTATACTTCTCCTATAGGAGATGAGAGCGTTTTTTCTGAAACCGAAATCATAAAGCTTGACATTGGCGCGCAATACAACGGATACATTGGTGATAATGCGCTAACAGTAGATCTAACTGGAAAATACACTGATCTTGTGCGGGCATCACGCGAAGCCGTTGAGAAAGTCACAAAGCTCGCGGGAGTCGGCGTTACTCTTGGAGAAGTCGGCAAACTGATTGCCGAGACGATTGAAAGTTATGGCTACAAAACAGTGCGAAACCTTTCAGGACACGGTGTTGCGCGGTTTCACCAGCACGCTTCGCCAACGATTCCCAATTATAATAATAACGATACATTCAAATTTATCGACGGCATGTCATTTGCGAGCGAGCCCTTTGCTACTGATGGCATTGGATTAATTCATGAAAAGGCTCCCTGCTACATTTATATGCTAGAAAACAAGCGGCCGGTCCGCAACCAGATGAGCCGTGACTTGCTCAAAGAGATCGACAAATACAGAGGACTTCCTTTTGCAACACGCTGGCTTGCAAAAAAATTCCCTGTTGCAAAAATCAATTATGCTGTACGCGACCTAGTGAACAATGGCGTGCTCTACGAGTACGGCCCGCTTGTTGAGAAAGCAAAGGGAATGGTGAGCCAGGCAGAACACACGATGGTGATTTTCGAAGGGAAACTTAAGGTAACGACGCGTCTGGATGATTAAAAACTTATTTCTTGAGTTTCTTGATGACTGCATCTACGGTAAGTGTTTCTTCTGTGCCCGATTCCATATCTTTAAGTTTGACAGTCTTTGACTTGAGCTCATTTTCACCAGCGATGATGCAGAATGGGATGCCAAGAGTGTTTGCATACTCTAAATTCTTACTTACGCCGCGTTCCATGATGTCAAGATCGCATTTGATGTCGGCGTTGCGAAGCCGATCGCAAATTTTTAGACACGCGGCCGTGGTCCGGATAGGCACCACGAACACTTCTGTCACTGTTTTTCGCTGCGTATTTTTGGGTTCTTTTTCCGCACGTTGTAGCTCGAGGACAGTTAGAATAGGCTCGATTCCAAACGATATTCCAACAGCTGGAAATTCTTTTGTTCCTCTAAGGTACGATCCGATCATTTTGTCGTAGCGCCCGCCGCCGGCAAGCGATGATGAAAATTTTCTTGAATCACGCAGGAAGACCTCAAATACAGGACCCGTGTAGTATGCAAGACCGCGGGAGAGGCAGAGCGAGAACACGACATTCCGTTCGTCGACAAATGAAAGCATCTGTTCGATCTCTTTGAGCCCGTCGGCCGCTGTCCTGTTGTTGACAAGGGTTTTGAGCGCTTCAAGCTTTGCGATATTGGAGCCTTCAGTAGCGAGGATTTTCATGAGGCGCTCAACGGCATCGTTGTCAATTCCCTTTGATTTGAGTTCTTTCTTGACTTCTTGCAGGCTTGTTTTCTTAAGTTTGTCGATCTCGAGGATCACTTCCACTTTCTTGCTGTCAGGAATTTCAAGCGAATCGAGGATGCCATCAAGCAATTTGCGGTTGTTCACTTCGATGACGACGTCAAGGCCGAGGCGTTCGAATACGCTTTGCGCCATTTTCACGCAGAGTGCATCTGCAAGCATGCTGGATGCCCCGACGATGTCAGCGTCGCACTGCATGAATTCACGGTACCGTCCAAGCTTGATTGGACCGTCCCTGAACACATGGCCGATCGCGTAACGTTTGAAGGGCATCTTGAGTGATGGGTTCATTCCCACAAAACGTGCAAGAGGGACTGTCAGATCGTAGCGTAAACACAAGTCGCGCTCGCCCTGGTCTTTGAAGCGGAATGTTTCTTTGAGGATCTCTGCGCCGCCGGCATACTTTGCTGATAATACATCAAGGCGCTCGATGATGGGTGTCTCTAGCGGTGAGAAGCCGTACAATTCAAATGTTGTGCGCAGCAAATCCACGACCTGCGGTCTTGCGATCTTATCCTGCGGTGCAAAATCGCGCACGCCTTTTGCGGTTAAGAGTTCCATGGAATGGAAACAGAGAAGGTGATTCTTAAAGGTTTTGGCGATCAGACTGCAAGCCAGCGCAGCTTGCGACGAAGTTTGCTGAGCGCACGCACTTCGATCTGCAGAATGCGCTGGCGGGAGACGCCGAGATCCTTCCCGATGGTCTCAAGCGTTTCCTCTTCACCCTGCAGCTGTTCAAATCCGAAGCGACGACGGACGACGATTTCTTCGCGGGGGGTCAGGGCTGTCTTGATAAGATCCGTTATTCTATCATAAAGTTCGTTCACAACAGCGTTGTCACAAGGCAGAAAGTCGTTTGCTGTGTCTTTCAGGAATCGTTCCTCGAAGGTAGCTTTGTGGCCGCCGTGGCGTGTGGTGTAATGTTCATAAATATCTACCCACGTTCTTTTAAAACCATGATAGATCGCGATCGCTTGGAGTGCTGATACACCTACGACTTCTTGTATTTTTGCAATAGTTGCAGTTTTACCGGCGTCCGCATTCATGATTGGTTTAACCACTGAAACCACAGGAACAGGTAACCTGAACAAACCCATATCCTGTATTCCTGCGCGGTACATGGTCGTCGCGGCCAACATAGTTATATAGGTTGAAAGCTTGCCTTCTTTTGGGTCATATTTTTGCAGTCCTTTAAGGATACCGATTGCGCCTTCCTGCACAAGATCCTCGAGAGGTGTAGGTGAACCTTTTAGTGAAAGCAGTTTGCTCCCTTGATTCGTGCGTATGCACCAGCCAGATCCATTTGTTATTGCAGATGCAATTTTGAGAAGCCACGGCTGCAGTTTCTTGCTTAGTTCTTCTTCGATCTGGCTTTGCCTTGGGTGTTTTTCATTATTTCCACCGTATCCTTTCTGAATGAACTCATGGTATTCCCCACCTAAATCATTGAGGTAGTGCCAACTATTTCGGTATTGCTCTTCTGTTAATGATCTCGCAAGAAGTCGCGTATCTTTTTCATTAGTAAGCCCAAGCGATTCGTTGCAATTGATAATTCTTAATTGACAGTCTGGAATGTCCATCATGGCGATGAACCTATCGAGTTCTTCATCCAGGCGGCACTGAGTGTTTGCGTAGGAAATTTCTTTGTTCATGTGTTGAACCTCTAAGGAGAGAACGGAAAAAGGTTCTCTTAGTAATGCCTGATGTACTGATCTACGAGCTTAGACGCAAGGATGTGATTCAGGTTCTTGCGCAGGTGCTTAATCACTGTGGTGATCACATGAGAGCGGTATCGTTCGATGTCCGCAGTGGGTGGCAATGATGTGCAGCTGATCCGTTCTTCGCATAGGAACATCTCGCTTGCGATGAAGATCTTTGCCTTAGGGTCGTGCCGTTTTTTGTCAACTGGCAGGCTGCAGTAGACATGCAACGTTTTGAAGGCATCGCCTCCAAATGCTGTTGAGTAGTTGTGCAGGCAGGGCACTGAGAGCAGAACTCGCCGCGTCGGTCGGTCGATAATGATGTTTCCGTCACCATCGACCCTGCGATCGATCTCTCTCTGCGTGAACTGCAGTTGGAAGCTTTTGTCCCATCGGAACGTGTCGACGATTGCTTCAAGCGTCTCGCGATGTAATTCCTTGTATGTTCCATTAACGTTGTGCAGGATTGCATCGTCTCGCGTGACATACTTCACTTCGGTAACTATGTTCGCTCCTTCAGGGTTGTTTGCATGCTCGTTCACTTCGGCAGCGCTCTGCGGATAGCGTTCAAGATCTCCTCGATAGAAATGAAGCGCTTGTGTGAGCAGAGCCCCCTTTCCTTCGACGAAGAATACGCCTGCTGGTGTGAATGTATCCTTCACAGGCGCAAATCCCTCTTCGTGCAGCTCCCGCATGAGGCCGTCAAGCGATGTCCGATCGAGCGGACCATGTCCTGCTGCGAAGTTGCACCTGCCGCCGGGGGTCTTCCAGTATTTTGATATTCCCCGCTTTCCCTTGTCTGTTTTTGTGGGATTGCGTTCCTTGATGACCAGACGTGTATCGCCGCAGCTCACAAGTGCACTCGCGCGCACTTCGATGATTGTTGCTGTAGAATGGTTTTTCGATCCCATCTTTTATTCTCTTTAATCTTTATTCTCTTTAATATACAACGCTCACAACGATGCCACGGATGTCTTCAAAGCGCACTTTCTGTGGATCGACCGCGGGATTATTGTCTCCTTTCACCAAAAAGTATATTCCCTTATCGTCAACCTCTTTGGCAATAACGCGATGGACAATGACGTCATTCGTGATTTTTGATTGGTAAGAGATAACGTCACCTACACTAATCTCCTCGGGTTTTGAGGGAGCAATCTCAATACTGTTGGCCCCTTTGTCGAGAAGGGGATCCATGGAATCCGTGTCTGCAAACTGTGCCCAGGATGCTTTGGAAATGTCGAGCACAACCTTATCGCTATAGACATGAATTTGGCTTTCTGAGATGTGATCTGCAGGAGAAAGGCGTTCTGGTGCCTTCCTCAGCCCTGAATACGAAAAGAAAAAGGGTTTTTCAATATCAACGACAAAAAAGCTGCTAAAAAAAATGTTTGCAGCCCAGCCAAATGAGAATACCAGAAGTAAAACCAGTATTAGCCATTTTTGTAGCATAAAACCCCCAAAACACACAACTGATAACCACTAGACAGTAGTCTTCATATAAAAAGCTTTCTTGCGTAGAGGCTTCGCACCTTTAATAAGGTCTTTAAAGCCAGTTTTATTGCAGAATCACTCTTTACTAATGCCCAATGACCTCCTCCCACGCCCTAAAGGGCGGAGGTTTAAACCCTCAGTTTGCTATGCTCGCTTTAAGCTATGCTCGCTTTAATAATGTAGTTGCCATGAATCTCACTTACGCTTGGTCAGAAGGCTTACCAGTACATCAACAGTGAGTGGTGCAGCGAGAGAATATACAGGCAGCGCAAACCTTCAGTTTGCTTGTCGTTTTGTATTTGTTTAGCAGACCACTTGACGGCGGCGCCACGACGCTCGCCGCACAAGTTCAACTTAAGCCACAAACCAAGAACAGTGCAAGACAATCTGGAAGCTTCAGCTAGCGGGGCGGCAGCGGTACATTCTGGACAGAGCCCGACACTGCTAAAAATTAATAAACACGCATAAGTAAAACATTTTCGATGGAAATCATTGCAGACTTGCACATGCATTCTCGACATTCACGAGGCTGCAGTAAAGAGCTTAATCTTGAGCATACCGAAGAGTACGCAAAACTCAAAGGAATCAACCTTCTGGGGACAGGCGACTTCACGCACCCAACGTGGAATGCTGAACTAAAGAAAAAGCTCACCGAGACTTCTGCAGGAAGCGGAATCTTTCAGACAGCGACAAAGCAGCAGTACTTGCTTCAAACGGAAATATCTCTAGTGTACACGCAGGATGGTAAAGGCAGGCGCGTACATCACATCGTCCTGGCGCCATCATTCGACGTTGTTGATCATATTATTGAGTATCTCAAACAGCATGGTCGTGTTGATTACGACGGCAGGCCAATTTTCAAAATTCCTAGTGATAATTTTGTCTACGAACTTCATAAGGTCTCGCATGACATCGAAGTTATTCCTGCACACATCTGGACGCCGTGGTTTGCGTTGTTTGGGTCAAAGAGCGGATTTGATCGCATCAAGGACTGCTTCGGCGACCAGGTCAAGCATGTGCACGCGCTTGAGACAGGAATGTCAAGCGATCCTGCCATGAATTGGAGACTGTCGCAGCTCGACCAATTCAACATCGTCTCGTTCTCAGACGCACACTCGTACTGGCCTTGGAGAATGGGAAGGGAAGCGACGATTTTTGAGGTAAAGCAGGTCACGTACAAAAATATCATTACCGCATTGCGAACCGCACAAGGTCTCAAAGGGACAATTGAGGTAGATCCAGAGTATGGCAAATACCACGAAGATGGACATCGTGCGTGCGGAGTGTGTATGACGCCTCAAGAGTCACTTGCAAATAAAAACATTTGTCCTAAATGCAAACGTCCGCTGAAGATTGGCGTGCATCATCGCGTTGAAGAATTGGCTGACAGACCTGTCGGGTTCAAACCCAAAAATCGACCGCCGTTCACTACGGTGCTTCCACTCGCCGAGATAATTGCGCATGTTGAAAATAAGGGAGTCGGGACAAAAAGTGTGTCAGCGCCGTACCACCAATTGCTGAAACTCGGTTCAGAGTTTGATGTTTTATTACGGGTGACGCCACAAGACATTGCAAGGATTGGTGGCGACAGGATTGCCGCTGCGATTCTGAAAAGTCGCGAAGGAGCTATCAAAATGAGCCCAGGCTACGATGGCAAGTATGGACATCCCTTGCTTGATGTTTGAGAAGAAAAATGTCCGCCTCACGTGTTTGGGGTGGGCGGCACATTGAATGAATTATCTTATCTTCTGCGGGCGGATCGTCGGGCGCTTGATGAGCGTCGGGATGCTTTTCGTCTCGAAGCTGATCGCCTTGAGGATCTCTTTGCCGCACTTCGCCTTGATAATCGCTTCGCTGAGCGCTTAGCAGATCTCTTGGCTGCTTTTCTTCGTGCTGCCATGTTACACCTCATTTTCTTTTTTGTACGCGTTTAAACGCGCAGAAAGAAGTTTAGAGAGCTTTCTCTTTAAAAACATTTCGTTTTTCTAAAAACTTTATTGATCACGTTGCACGCGCATACATTCTTGCATCTGTTTTGACAGTTCACGATAGGCAAAATCTGCAAGAGGCTTTAAGTTGATAATGTCTTCTTCATTGTATTGCACAATTCGATCAAGATATTCTGGATTGCCAGACTCTTTATACAAGTTCCACAAAAGTACAGCATCTTCACCGTTCATTCCTTCAACTTCCACACGCCTCCGTATTCCCATAGAATGTTCAATTTTCTTCAGCCCTCCGGTGTAGCCGAGTTTCTTAAGCGCAAAGCGCAAATCGAGATGAGGAATGCTGGGCATTGCGCCGCGAAAGTATCGATTGATGACCGGAACGTCAAATGATTGTCCGTTGAATGTGACGAGCATTTTTGCTCCAGCGACCGCGCGCGAGAACGTCCCACGATCAAGATTAATTCCCTTGACAAGCGTTTTTGTCTCGTGGCCGTCGTACACGCCGATAACCGTGATATCTCCATAATATCCGGTTGTTTCTATGTCAAGAAATATGCAATCATCACGAAAAGAATCATACAGGCGCCATGTTTCACCCGCAGGAAGAAGAGCGGTAAAATAGGAAGAATCCATCGCGTACAATCGCGAGCTGGCCGCGGCGAGTTGACGATCATAATAAGATTTTCTGGCGGGTGAGATTCCATTGATCCTCTTTGCTTGTGAAAAAG
This sequence comes from Candidatus Woesearchaeota archaeon, assembly GCA_016208715.1. Classification (GTDB taxonomy): domain Archaea; phylum Nanobdellota; class Nanobdellia; order Woesearchaeales; family UBA11576; genus JACQX01. The sequence continues at coordinate 23,177 of JACQXV010000074.1, forward strand.
AATTCCAAGAATGAATGCCTTGTCGCCAGATCTGATGTTCCGTACGTGAACGGACACCTTCCAGCAGCACAAAACTTTTTTGGATCACACCGGCAGGAATAGATGGTTGCTTATATTGTTTTGCACGCCAAAATGAAAAGTATTGGTGCGCTTAACGCGCGGCGTGAAGTTCGCGTGTGGGTTTTTAATGCACCTGTTAAAGAAAGAGAACCTATGATCCTTGCTTGTACCTTCCACGCCTTTCCACAACGTGCAAGCGATCGATGACTTCCTCTGCTTGCTTGGACTTTTCGCTGTAGCCGGCGAGCACTTCTGCAAAGCAGGCCTCCGCGATCCGATGGTGCTTGCTTTCAAGCGCGTGCAAAAGCAAGTGCAGGTCAACGGCTCTATCTTCAATCTTCGAGGATGTGAAAGAGAGTCCAAAGTCGATGAAAAAAACTTCCTTTTTCTTCTCGTGCAATATCATATTTGAAGTAGTTAAATCATGATGGATGATATTGAACGAATGGAGCCATGCGACTTTCTGCCCGATCTCCTTGCACAGGCACAGGCACTGCGCGCTGTTTTTTTCATTTTCTTCCAGAACGTGCTTCACAAGTTTTCCAGGAATGTGATCGATCTGCAGCGTGGTTGTGATTTCATCCACACGAATCAATTTTGGGCAGGGGAATCCCGTTGCGGCGAGCATTCCAAGAATGCGCGCTTCATGCCTCGTGCGCAGTTTTCGCAGCCGTTCGTCCAGTACGGGGTGACGATAGTTTTTTTTAACGCGTTCCTTCGTAACGATCTTATTGTCGTAAGAAAGAATCGCTTCGGCGCCCCTGGAAATTATTTTCTTCATGAGATTTCTTGTCAGTATTCTTTTGTAAACTTCTTTTGTAAATATTCTTTGGTATTTGTTTAGCTACTCACATCGCAGCGTCGCCACGACTCTCGCCATCTTGCGTTGTGATTTGCGTGGTGCAGTCATGCTTTTTGTGAATAATCCTTCCTGCGACGCTCGGCATCCTTCAGCGTAAATCTACGCTGGCAAGATCGGGCGACGCTCGCTGCTGCGAGGTCACCCACGAAATATACCTGACGGG
>JACQXV010000007.1 GCA_016208715.1 Candidatus Woesearchaeota archaeon
CATCAACAGATCCCTAGCCGGGTAGGGAAAACGATCTAGATCACGAGGCGGCTTAGGATGGCTGCCGACCACGATGCCACCATTCTGGCGATAGGTCAGCCCGGGAATCTTGTCATAGTTTTCGGAGCCCGCCTCGATGGCTTTTATGAGGAGCAATATAGTGTCCTCAGCCTCCCCGGCTACGTTGAAATCTACAGCCGGACTTTGAAGTGACATCTGCGGCCAGTCCGTTGCGTGCGGGCCGCCAACAATGACCTTCATTCGGGGATTATATTGCTTGCACAGTTCAGCAACCCGAACCGTCGAGCCGAACTTCATAGTTACGGCTGTAATACCTACCAGGTCAGGCCGGAAGCCTTCAACTACTTTACAGATCTCCTTCCAAATCCAGTGTGTTGGATCGTTCAAGCCATCAATGTAGGCTTGCAGCCGCAGATACTCCGACGTAAAGTCGAGATCATCGGATTGCCTCAGCGTGTCAGCCTCGAAAATGGCGACCTCGTGCCCGGCTTGTCGTAATACAGCAGCGAGTGAGGCCATCCCAGGCGCGAAGTAGCGCTCATAGTATCCCGTGAAGACAGCGTAGGGGCTATCCATAAGTAGGATTTTCATCATAGTCTCCTTTGAGTTTTCTCAGCAGTTCTCTCGGGACAGTAACAGGCATCAGAACCAACCAGGCTGTCCCCCGCGTCACCTTTCGTGCAGAATAGTCGAGTCACAGATACTCTGTCACAGATTCCTACGGCGAAACTGATTGACAACCCGATATAGGTATGGCGTAGCCCTGGACGCATAGACGAATCTGAGCGCCCTCGCGCTTTTCGCAATCAGGATTGAAACCCTGTTCAAACCGGTTCTGACTGGCCGAAATCTATGCGTTGCGAAGCGCTCAACTGGCTCATTTAGCTCAACATCGCTTATCCTGGGCAATATGCCTTCACTCTGAGCCAATGCCAAATGGCGAATCCGCATCGGGTCTATCCCCATGACCTTGCAACCGATCAAATCGCCAGCCCCCAGGTCGTTAGAAATGATCAGGGTATTGAAGGTAACTGGAGTGCCAAAGATGGGACCATTGCCATCAAGTGCGGTCAAACCATCTATGATAGATACCCGTGGTCGAAGAATCTTATTTAAAGCCACGATACCTTCATGCAGACGATAGTGCTCAAGCAGTCGCATCGTATCCGGGATGCAGCCCCACTGGTTTTTGAAACCTAAGCTTACTCCTGTCCACATGTGTACTTTGAGAAGTGGTACAGTGATGAAGACATCGGTTTCATGAAGCAGCAGACGCGGCAAATTGAAAGTATGCGGCTTGCCTCCGACGGTGGTTGTCACCGATTCTCTTTCCAGCCGGGAAAGGTTAACCAATTTTGCGCCATACTGCCGACAAATATCGGGCATATTGTGAACGGCGAATGACTCTTCTGCGGTGAAGGCGTGCATGCCACCATCGGATTCTCCCACGATCACATTGGAGGTACGAGAAGTTAGGATCGCAAGGAGCGACTCCAACAAAGCTGGAGTGGTGGTAGCACCGGGAATGCGTTTGTTCCAAGTGAAATTGGGCTTGACGAACACCCTTGCATGGGGCTGGACTATTGTCTTCCAGTCAACCCACTCAAGTCCATCGCGAACCTTATCGATTAGTTCGGCACTTGATCGTGTCAAAAAGACCTTCGGCATTACAATACCGTCCTTTCTCTGTTCACCCCTCGCAATTGATCGATCCACATGGTAACGTCGTCGACTCTTCTTTCCCACGAGTTCGCCTGCGCGACACGAAGCCGCGCTTCCTGAACCGCCCTTGATTGTGGCGTGGCAAGTAGGCGCTCAATAGCTAGCTCGAAATCCCGCGGACCCTCCGCGATTGCGACCAAATCCGCATATTGTCTCACTTCAGGTAAGTCGGAACTCACGACTGGCTTCCCAGTAGCCAGATACTCGTACAATTTGATTGGACTCACACTCTCCGTGATGGCATTGATCTTAAAGGGAATTAAGCACACATCAAAGCATGCAATGTAATCTGGCAAATGCTGATACTTTTTCTGCCCAAGAAAGTGGATGTTCTCTACCACACCCTGTCGCTTCAGAGACATGTCATTCTGGCCAATCAAGACAAATGACCATTTCGGCCTACAACGAGCAATTGCCTCAATTAGGTCAAGATCAAACCAGTCCGCAATTCCACCAACGTAACCGATTACTGGATGAGGAACGCTCTCAATGTCAGCGGGAGGAGAGACAAGCTGATCGAGGTTCCTAGCAAAGTGAGAAACATCGGCGCCATTTGGGAGAAGATAAGTGCGGGGATTCAGGTCGCGCATTCTATCGTACAGGCGTTGTGCCGTGGCGAGTACTATGTCGGCCCGCGCAACCAATGTTTTCTCAGCTTTTATGATAGCATGTTGTTTATTATGAAATAATGCAATCTCATCATAGCAATCGTATATTACGAGGGCATCGTTCCATTGGTCCAGACAGTGAACCAGAACAGGGGAAGGAGTGCCTATCCATATAACGGGTTTAACCATATTCATCTCGCGCATTATTCGGGTCAAAGATTTGACAAACAAAACTGCGCTAAGTCGGGCTGCATGGGAACTGGATGGAAAAGGCAGGTATACCATCGGGGTATAGACAACCGGACCGCTGCTCTTATTTGTGCTGGAATAATAGTTCTCGCTGGCGAATGCTCGACGCGTCTTCAACAACAGTCTTTGTAACAAACGCGGCATATCCTTAATCGCTGGTGCTCGTAGCCCGAACGGCTCAACGAAAATAACTCGCCCACGCTGACACAATATGGAAGACAACTGCTGGGGACGTTGCCAGTTATATGTCCATTCGACCGAGGAGAAATAGATGAAATCCATACAAACCGGAATCTGTCAACCCTTTTGGCACAGAGGGAACCTACTTGATCTCGGCGGCATTCCTTTCCGCTCGTAGCAACCGCACGTGCCTCTCTAACCAGATTCCTACCCCAATTATCAACCCCAGATATCTGTTATAAGAAAGATATTCAAGGAACAAGCTCATGAACAGATAGACACCTAATGAACCAAACACAGCGAAGGCTATTAATGACAACTCATAAATATGCTGCTGCACACAATACGTCATTGCGTGATAAGCCTTAGCGAGGCACCATAGAAGGGCGCCATAGAACAGAAGGAAGCCTATTAGCCCATGCTCTCCCAACACTCGAAGCACCGTGCTATGTGGGCCTTGGGCTTGAAAGTATCCATACAGGGGCAATAGAAAATCAAACTGACCCAGACCTACCCCCAAGATAGGATTGGCAAAGAACAGACTCATCGCCGAATTATATATCGCTATCCTAGTCATTAGCGATTCATCCTGGGATGGTTCAAGAATCGAGAGCATTCTTGTCCATGCAAGTTCAGGGGAGAAAATCCAAACACCGACGGCTAGCCCAATCGCAATTGCTGCAACAACCCAACCCCATTGCATTCCCTCTTGGTTCACCTTTGATTTGCGGCGTTCTTGCCCAATGACGAATATCAACCACAGCATGAGACCCACTATCATACCCACGATTGGAAGTCGCTCTGCTGCGATTATGCAAGCCGTTGCCGATAACACTAGTATGAACACAATGATCAGCCGTTTTCCAGCTTGTGTTTGCAAGCTGAACCAAGCCAACTGAACAGGCACAAGGAATGCGACGCTGATCGGCAGTAAATAGAAGGTGGAAAAGGTACCTCCAGGCCGCAAGTAGTAAGAACCATCCAAGTAACTGAACGTCGAATCGCTTCCACTGAAAGGATTGTCGGTCCAGCCAAAAGCAGCTTGCATCAACCCCGCCAACGCGGCTACACCTATAGCGGCGGCCATGCCGTATAAAGCCTTTTGAACTGGTCGCACAGACTGAAACAATTCGGGAACCAACCAAGATTGCATGAGCAACACGAGAAACGGCGAAATGCTACTGAGGACAATATCTCTACGGGCAGCGTAGAGATATGAGATACTGACAATCAAGACAAAGCCGCCCAAGAGCCACTGTATAACACTAGACACAAAGCGATTGGGCCTACGACTGAGCAGAATACGCATGCCAGTAGCTGCAAAAGTGAGCATTGCAAGCCAGAGGTATACCTCACGACCCAAGATTCGATATGATATAACTCGTTCGAATGGAATGAGCAAAAAGAGGAGGAACAATCCAACTTGTGGCCTCGTCAGAACCACGGTTGCTAGCGGGAAGCCGACCATGATTATATATTGTGTCTCTGTGCTCAACGAAGGGAGGCGCACACCAACCGCCACGAAAACGGCCACGCTTGCAATGACCAACAGAATGGGCAGCCTCCACAAACGTCCGGGGGTCACCATTTGTCAACCTGCTTGAGTTTCAAGCCACTCATGTGTTTTTGTCAAGCGAAAAAGTCACCATTTTTTAATCGAAAAGGGCCGCACTTGGGCTAGCCTGTACACCCTTATTCCCAAAGACCGATCCGAAGCCACAAGTTCAGGGGCGACCCCTGAATAAACTCGCCACTGTGACTGCCACATCTCGCTCGCAAAAGCAGGCCGTATGTCATTCAAACCCTCTTCGAGAACCAAGTAGTCTACATGATACCGAGAGGCAATCTCATAGATCGTCATAAGATCGTTGTTTGGGATTTGTACTGCTGCCGCGCGGAGAGAGTAGTTCAATGCCCAAGGACTCCTTGTCATGACAACAGCCGACTCCGGAGGTTGAAACCGATCAATAGCCCGGCCGATAAACGACATCTTAGCCCGCAGTTCAACATCCGAGCGATATGATTCCAAAACAACTTTCGAGGATCGCACTATGCTGAACACAATGAGCAACATGCCCAATCCCATGAACATAATTCTAGGATGCAATCTAGCAGATACCTGTTGTAACTCTGCAGAGAACTTCTCTAGCCCGGCGGAAGCCCAGATCGCAAAGAATGGAACGAAAGATTGAATCGATCGCGAAATACTGCCCTGTTCTGCCAGACCTGCACCTAACGTTGAGTAGAAGAACACATAGGTTGCCAAGCACAGCCACGGCAACCAGAACCAAGTACGCGCCCACTGTCTGGGTCTGGATACTGACATAGGAATAAACAGGAACACGGGCCAACCTACCAGACCCCAGATTGCATTAAGGTTGTAGTTAAGCTGTGACATCATTGTCCAAAGTGAGGGCCATGAGGGATGGCGCAACGACACACCAACTGAATAAAAATCCTCAAAATTCGACATTCCAACCAGAGCAGTCAACGGGAAAGGTACGGCACTGCCAAAAACAACGTAGTTCCGAATTAACCAAGGGGCCGTGGTTACTATGCACAGACCGAGAAGCAGAACAATCCGTCCTGCCTTGAATCGCCAACTACCTATTCTCTGGAAAACTATTCCCACAACGATTATGAAGAGAACAAGAATGGCATCGGGCCGAGTAAGATACGCTAAGCCCACTATTACTCCGAGCGATGCGGTGTTCAACAGGCTCGAGTATCCGGGGACAAGTAGCAGCGCTATAGCCACAAGAAATGAGTTTACCGGTGCTGTATCCGGCAATACTTGAAAGAAACCTATTTGAGACGCCACCAAGGCTCCAGCGAAGACGGCCTGACGTCTGCTACCGAATTCATGCAAGGAAATGTAGTATGTGAGCGGAACAAGCAAAGCGCCAAATAACACGCCGGGCAACTGCGCTGCCTGCACCGATACGCCGAAGACCTTGAAGGAGAGAAGTATAAGCACAGATAACAAGGGCATCCAATAGTCGCTTGGATGCATCGTGAATGCGGGAAGGTAGTGAAAATTCCAGACGTAATCAATCACAAATCCCCGTCCAGCGTATAGATTCTCTGCTACCTGAACATAGAAGGAGTGGTCTGCATGATTTGGATGCTCGATCGGCAAGATAACCAGCAATCTCACAAGAAAAGCCAGCGCAAATAGTACAAGGGGAGTGGCCGTACTCTTGTACATCTCCAAATGGGGCCGCAAGCCCTGGCTAATCCGCCCTATCTGCCATCTTGACGCTTGCGAAATAAAACCTGCAAGCGATGCCTGCCTCGCACTCCGTCGCCGAGACAACCACCCCTGACTGAATCCAATAACAGAGGCCAGATCGCGGCAGATCAAAATGGCTACGCCGATAGGAAACGCAGCAATGGATCGAGCATTTCTGGCCGCAGAGAAGGCTGGCCACGCCAGATGAAGCGCGAAGAGGCTAGTGAGCAACACCCATGCTGGCATCCACCTTGAGCCTAGAATGGCCAGCGCCAGACAGATAATGTAGAAAAACGAGTAGTAGAGCCTCCGAGCCCAAAAAATCCCCACAATACCATCCCAGTATGAGTAGGATTGGATGGATTTGAAGAAGTCCATCAGATCGGATCGCGGCCGCCAACGAACAATCGCTTTTGCAGCAAATGCAAATCGGCATCCTATAGATTGGAGATGCAGATCAAACCAGGTGTCCTCGGCCTTATCGAGCCATTCCGGATATCCACCTGCAATGCGCCAGGCAGAACGACGAAAAGCAATCGAACGCCCCGACGGCACAAAATCCGGGCGGGAAGCACCTTCTAAAGATGGAAATGTCAAGAAGCCTACAACTTTCTCAAATAGCGTGTGAGCATCGGGAAGGTAATAACCAGAGACTACATCTACTGCCGGATCGGTCAAGAGTGGTCGAGTGATCTCTTCCAGCCATTGGGCTGACAGCTTACAACCCGCGTCCGTGCAGGCAATAATCTCAAAGGAAGCGGCATGAACCGCAATGTTTCGCCCAGTTGCGATATTGACTCCCGGAGCGAGAATCAAATGTGCCTGAAGATATTCATCCGTGAACTTTCGTGCGATCAATGTAGAGCCGTCAGTCGAGCCCCCGTCCACAAAGACAATTTCCGCGGGCAGAGCGCTGCCACACCGAATTGACTCAAACAAGCCGGGCAATGTATCCTGCTCATTCAGAAAAGTGCAGATTAGCGTAGTCGGCACGGCCTCGGCAGAGCAACTTGACTTCTCTCGACAAACTTCAGAGAGGTTGTCATCAGCAGGCACTGTCATTTGATGAGGGTCTTGAGCGGGAATATTCGGCACGTCCAAAGGACTCGACATTGTGCTACTCGCCTCTCGCCTGTGTGCACGCAAAGGTTGTCAGGGCATGAATAACGATTCTGGAGTTAAGCACAAACAACATCAGAACAAGAATTCGTCTTATAGCCAAAAGCGTTCGCTTTTAGGCTATTTTGCGGCTTTATGAAACCCGCGAATTACTCTTATTGTTGGCATTTTGCCGACAGGCTGACAACCTTTGCGTGCACACTCTCGCCTATTAGCAAGAGACAGATGACCAAAGTGTGAGATACTGGTCGGCTACTTTTTGCCAAGTTTGGTTGCTTGCAAATGTCCATCCCCGGTCAACCTTATCTTTGATAAGGAAGGGTGACCGGAGATGAAGTGCTATGGCAGTAGCAATCTCCTCCGCACTTCCACCCATAACCATCATCTCGTTTGCATCTGACATCATAGTCAAGTAATCACGTCTTAACTCATTCTCATAGACTGCACATACCAGACGCCGATTCGCCATAGCCTCAAGGATTGCCAGGTACCCAGATACGAAAGCAAACTGGGCTTTTCTCAGAAAGCCGTCTGGATTCGTGACAAATCCATGAAATGTGACCGGGACGTCTATTTGCTTCACCAAACTTTCCAAGGATTCCTTCAGCGATCCATCCCCGCAGATATCCAATTTAATAGCAATTCCCCACCGTCTTTTTAGTATTCCCAAAGCATTTAGATACTGCAAGATACCCGTGTCATCCTCTAGTCGCCCTATGAATACGGCTGTGGTTGGAATAGGATCTAAGGTGATTTGAACAGTAGGAACTACGACCCCACCATAAGTCACATGTGTGGGTTTGGTACCATACCATTTCGTAATAAAATCACCAACACATATATTGCCCCAAGTGAGTTTCTCTGCTAGTCTTCTTTCCCAGACCACACGCCTCGGTATGGGGAATAGCCCCTCGTAACCATGAAAAGTGATGAAAACTGGCAAAGATGGCTTGAGCAATCTAAACGGAAGATACCATTTGATCAGAGTAGGATAGTCATGACAATGTACAATGTCTACCTTTCGCAACAGACTGTTACTCAGCGCGTACTTCCAAAAATCGCGGGCGTTTCTTCCAAACCGCTGAACAAATATACCATCATAAGACTCGTGCTCTCTTCCCTCACATATGTGTGGCGTAACCACCGTGAGGTTATGCCCTAATCTCACCAGCCGCTTACAAACTTCGTATACGTGCTTCTCCACCCCACCGATGTAAGGCATGAAACGGGGAGAGAGCATAAGTATCTTCACTGTCGGCTCCGTATCTGTTAAAACGATTTCTTGCGAGCCACAACAATCAACTGAGACTCACCAAGAAAATCAATTGTCATTTCATCAAGCCAAGATATCAAATCAGCCATCTTCCAACGCACAAACCGCAACAGTTTGTTTCCAATTGGAGTTACAAAGAAAAAATTTCTTATCATCCCCTCTGTTCGCTTCCTTTCGATGATTTTGAATCCCGCTTCCTCGATTAAGGCCACAAGGTCTTCGAGCGCATACCTCCGCAAATGACCGACACGTTCATCACAACCATCTTTTCCCCACAAACGCATCCTGAACAGATGAATTGGTGCCCTCGCAGAGGGGGTTGAAAGTATCAGCAATCCGCCTGGCATTAGTAAATGCGTTAGCCGCTGGACAGCCAAGCGATCATCAGGCAAGTGTTCAATGACCTCGCTGCAAATAGCAAGGTCAAATCTCTCTGCGCCAAGGTTATCATCCAAGAAGCTGGCACAACGAAACTCTGTCCAATCTTTCAAGCCGAGGTAGTCAGCACTTTGTACACAACTCCTAATCGCTAGGGAAGACACATCAGTTCCAAGCACACGAATTCGCTTAGAGGCTATGTAGAAGCTGAGCACTCCCGAACCGCACCCCACGTCTACGACGCGTAGCGCATTCTGCAGATATTTGTCAACGATTCTCAATACGATACGGTAGGTAAAGTTGCTGTGAGTTATAACCGCACGCTGCATCTGAGTAGTATTGTGAAAA
>JACQXV010000075.1 GCA_016208715.1 Candidatus Woesearchaeota archaeon
CACGCCCCAACTGTGCCACAACGATCTGCTCAACGAAAATTTTTTGGACGATGGGCGTTTGCGGATCATTGATTGGGAATACGCTGGCATGGGCGACGTATTCTTCGATCTCGCCAACTTCGCTGTCAACCATCAACTGAATGATGAACAAGATCATTTATTGCTCACACTTTATTTCGGCGAAGCGACAGCGAAACAACTGGCGCGACTCAAACTGATGAAGATCATGTCCGACTTCCGCGAAGCGATGTGGGGCATGGTGCAGCAGGGCATCTCGACTCTCGACTTCGATTTTCGCGGCTACGCCGATAAACATTTTGCGCGGATGACGGGGAGCTTTGAAGATGTCGTGTTTAAGGAATGGCTTAAAGCGATCTAACCGCAGACTGCGCGGAGAGCGCAGAGATTTTGTCCACAATGGTTAACGCAAAATCCCAAAATGTCATTCCGAGCGAAGCGAGGAATCTCTAGGATAATCCCAGAGATTCCTCGCCGCAAAGAACGCGCCTCGGAATGACATACTTGCTTTTCTTTTGTGGATTAAATTGTTTAAGTGCAAAATGGGGTTGACGAGTCTCGCTATAGTGTTAGACCCTTCGGGTTTAGAGACTATTGAACATGAAGTCGTGTTAACAAACCCGAAGGGTCTGGTTGCCCACCCGCGAACCAAGTTACAATAGGATCACATTTCTCTGTCAACGAATAAACCCAGCCGCTTCGCGTAAACGAATACGCCCGCGCGCCCATCCGTTTATCCGTTTACCATCCGTTGAAGAAAGGACTCTCACCATGCCCACCTCAAAACCCACCCGCCTCACCCGCCGCGAATTTATCAAGTTGAGTAGCGCAACATCATTGGGCATCGCGCTCTCGGCATGCGGCGTTGCGCCAACACCATCTGCCACACTCGCACCCACTAACACTCCTTTGCCAACAAACACACTTGCGCCAACTGCGACATCAACAACAACGCCAACGATTACACCTGCGCCGACGCCAACATCAACTCCTCTACCAACTGCGACTCCAAAACCAAGATTTCAGTGGGTAACAAATTTTGACAACGGTTTATCTGGATTCGGTTACGATGCCATTAGAAGGGTGGATTCCAATTCATTTTTTGAAATAGTTGATGATCCAACAGGCTCTAAAAGAGGAAAGGTTTATCGTGGAATAGTAAAGGGTGCTCCACCGAATTTGCCACAGGCGGGTGGGAAACATAGACCCTATCCTGACACATACTACTCCTTTCAAGAAGGTCCGTATTCAGCAGAAGTAGAAGTTTATATTTATAGTGATATCCAATATAGTGGGTTATCAGATGGTCACATTTTAAGCGTGTTAGGTGCTTTCAATGGTAGCCCAATTGACTATAAAGATTACAGCGTACAGGTACAAGTAAATTTGAGAGATGTAAACGGTGTTCCCAGACTCACACTCATGCTTCCTATCGCCGTTGAATCATCTGACCAAATCGCAGCGCCTTATTTACCAGACGCGCCGATATTCACATACACCGAGTGGCATACAGTAAGAATCAATGTTGAGCGAAGCGGAGCCCTCTGTGTCACAATGTGTGAGACAACTGAAGCCGATCAATTAGTGTCTAAAGTGAAGGAATCCAGATATGTCTCACGCCTCAAATTCTGAATCAAATTCCAATAATAATGAAGCACGCACAAAACCAGTAGTGCCCAA
>JACQXV010000029.1 GCA_016208715.1 Candidatus Woesearchaeota archaeon
AATTCCGCGAAGCGCGGAACCGGGCAACTTAGGAGCGATAATAAATTTATTATCGTAAGTTGCCCTTTCCCCGCCGTATTGCTTCGCCGCTGCGCCCGCTCCGTTCCTGATAAATTTTAAGGAAGCGGGCGGGCTTGGGTTAACATAACCATGTTATGTTAACTTCCGGACCGCAGAAAAAATACACTTTGCTCGCGGTGGAGTTCCTTAATAAAAAGGTGCGCCGGCATAAAGAGCATAGCTCCCGGCGCCGGCGCGGCCAGAGGCCCGCGCATGGCGGCCCTGCGCAGCCGCAGCCCAGCCGTCCAGCCCGGCCAGGGGTTGCCCGGCCCGGGGGCCGGCTCGGCTGCGGCTGACCGCCCCACCGCCGCGCCCTGCGGTCGCGGCGCCCGCCATAGGCGGGCGGGTTCGTGGGGCTCTCCGGGCCGCCGCTTATCCCCCACCCCTGCGCGGCCGCGCGCCCCCCGGCCGCCTGACGGCGGCCGGCCCGCGCAAACGACCGCGGCCTTGCTGAAAAACACCGCCGCTTTTTGTATTATAGTTGTAAGGGAATATTTTCTGTAAATTTTTAGGGAGAACGCAATGACTGATGAGAAAGGGAAGACAGTAGGGCAGGAACCAAGTGTATTGCCAAGTCCTTCGGTGGGGCCACTCATCTTCATAAGTCATGATAGTAGAGATGCTGAGCTTGCCGAAGCCTTTAGTAAGCTTCTTAAAAGTATCAGTTCAGGAATGCTCAAATCCTTTAGGTCTTCTGATAGGAAAGGAACGGAGGGCATTGAATTTGGCGACGAGTGGTACAAACGTCTCGTGGAGAAACTGCAAGCGGCATCGGACGTTGTTTGCCTATTTACCGAACGAAGTCTTGAACGCCCATGGATTCTTTATGAAGCCGGTATAGCAAAAGCTAACCTTGACATCGACACCCGGGTCCTTGGAATTGCACTCGGCGTTTCTCTTAGCAAAGTTAGCACTGGTCCGTTTTACCATTTCCAGAACTGCGACGACAGTGAGGAATTGTTGATTAAATTGGTTCGGCAATTGGCGTGCCGAGTTCCGGGAGCCGACCCAGATACTGACGTAATTAAAAACCAAGTACAAACATTTAAGGCAACAACTAAGAAGATACTTGATAAACTCTCGGATCGGAGCGGAAAAGAAGTCACGGCAATTGAGGATCCTGTGGCAAAGTTCTTAGAGGAGATGAAAGGGTTGGTCCGAGATTTGCCGTCACGCGTTGCCGACAGAGTGGTTGAGGTTGGAGATCCAATGCGGCGTCGGAAATTCCGGCGGTTTCATCCCATGATGATGGAAGATATTATGCACGCGAGCGGTGACCCGAGCGATCCTATAGGACTTCTTATGGCTGCAAGCCTAGTGCGCGATGAGATGCCGTGGTTTTATGAAATCGCAACGGAAGCATACCACGCTATCAAGGCGGGGGATGCTCAATCTGTTGAGCGCGAGATCAAACGGCTACATCATTTTCCGGAGTTCCTCATGCGAGGCCCTTTTGATGAGTTCGGTGGTAAAGAGGCACACATGATGATGATTGAGTTTCCACGGATGTTTAAGCATATGCTTCAACGCTGTCTTGAAGTCAAGAAACCTCCTACGCGACGGAGAAGCACCGAGATCAGTAAGGAAAGCTAACGATAACAAGTTTTATATTATCTATAAATGTAGTTGCAGAACAAAGACATAATATGAACAGATTTTTTGATCTTGCGGCACGACTTTCTGAAGATACTGGATTCTTAAACTTCCAGAACGAAATCACACGCGACGCCTATGACGCACTTGGCCAAGCGTATGCTGCTAATGGCAATGAGGTGGAAATCGTCACAAAATTGGTTGAAGCTGTAAAGGACAAGTCCTACGACCGGATACATATTTCTGCGAGTAAAATTCACGGTTCGCGGTCATACGTGGAATTTAATTTCCGAGATAAACCGACAACCAAAGAACTTGGTGACATGGCAATCATTACTGTCGTGACATCGGGCAAAACCAGATTGCTGCAACGCCTCTGCATTATTCAGAACAAGAAGGCCAAAGATCAGAAGTGGGGAATTGATCCGGAGCAATTGTTCCTTCTTAAAAACTTCCCACCATTCGCTGGTAATCGCGGCATCTTCCGAGGGATGTCAAATGTCGTGTTCCGCAATCGAAGTGGGTGCCTCGGTGCATTCGGGCTCCTTTCTGAACCTGGAGAAATGATGTTTGTAGCTGCACCTGTGTTTGCGGAAATCCTCCGGGACCGGAGTTCACTATCTGCTTCAGAGATCGGTTTGCCGTCTCTTATTCCGCATGACGGAGGACAATCGTCTTTCCACGGGAGACCACTGTCAATGCCGCCATTTGATCCCAAGGAATGGCACATGATCATGCGTGAGTTTATGCACGAAATTGGACCCTTCCCGTGGATGAGAAGTTTTGATTACGCCTTGCCTTTCTTTGGAAACGTCCATTACGGGCGTGATATGTACGACTTCGTACGGGCTTGGACTCAGATAAACCTTGGGGAATTCACCTGTTTGCGTGGCACGATAATCAACGCGGAAGTCGATGGTTTTGCTAATCACTTAATTCGTAGTGCCGGCATGGGGCGCGGTGTTGACTTCCCGACCGGAGACCAAAACGTGGAACGGAAATTCGAAGGTGGGATGACCGTGTTCCTTTTAAGAGTGGATGTGGAACATAAGGGTTAATTTTTAACAGGGCTATGCACTTGACGCAACTAATGCGTCCGACGAGATTCCGACGGGGGATATCCTGGCTTTACTCCCGACGATGGGTTGCATGATGTGCATAGCCCTGATTTTTAAAGAAGAAAGAGCCAACTGAATGTAAGGTTATTATTTATAGATTCGCTCCCAGTGTCGCAAAAGTCCGATCCGTTCTTTTCCCCCCTCGTCGGGGAATTCCCCCTTCCCCTCTCTGAGTGTCGTAAAACTTGTAGTTTTGCGACACTCTGCTACGGCCAGATATTCACAGTCTGACCGTGAAATAGCAGCGCCTAGCGCGGCGTGGCTAGTTGTTAGGCCGCACGTGGGGCTCTTCATCATGATTACTATAAAAAATGTTGTTTCGTGTTTATTTCCTTTGCCAGTTCCGCTTGCGACATATGAGCTTTCTCCCTAAGCTCAATTATTTGATGAGCAAGGTTAAGCTCGGCGAACGCTTTTTCAATGCGTTCTTTCGCTCCGGGGATTTTATACATCTCCTTTTTAAAATCCTCGAAGTCACGATACTCTACCCTTTCTCTACCCCTCCTGTCCTTTTCTTTCATTTGTCCACCCATTTGATACGTTTTTTGTTTTTATTTTTTCTTCTCCATTCAAAGTGATAGTTATTCTACAGCTAAAGCCTTACTTTGCTGATTCGCCCAATATTACTACTTCAATCTTTTTGCTTAAAATAATCAACCCGTATTTTCTGCGCTCGCTCTATCTCGTTTCGGGGGGTGGCGTCGGTCTTTTTAAGAAACCCATGTGTCAGAATGATCAATCGGTCGTCAAAAAAATAAAGTATTCTGATCTCTAAATGTGCACACGCGGTCCGTAATTCATAAACTTTGTTACCTAAGTATTCCACGTATGGGCGTCTTGCTAGGTTGCCATGGTCATGCAAATATTGAATATTTGCGGTTATTCGTTCTCTTATGTGTTGTTGTAATCCTTTAATAAACTCGTATGCGTATTCTTCACCTTTCACTGACTTAAAGAACTTTACTTGAAACATGATCCCTCCTGGCTCGGCCCTCCCCCCCAGGCGCGTTTTATTTTATCTAAAATAGTATACAACCGTCTAGTTGTAATGTCAAGGGGTAAATCTATTCTATCAACATTACCCCTGCGGCCTGTAGGCTGCGGCCGCGCCTGTTCGCCTTCTACCCGTAAAAGCGAACTTCCCGGATTCCCAAATCCCCCCTCCCTGCGGCGCCGCGCCGGAGTCTGCGCCCATAGTTCGTATTTTTTGCTAAAATACGAACTATGGTAAGATACCAATACAAACGTGAACCTTTGACAAACGAA
>JACQXV010000030.1 GCA_016208715.1 Candidatus Woesearchaeota archaeon
ACTATAAGAATCCAGAAAAATATCGGTCAAAATTTGAGTGGTATCTTCCGCATCTCTGCGTACTCATGAACTGCATCTATTGGGATGTACGGTATCCTAGGTTCGTCACGAAAGACTGTCTCAGACAAGCGTTTGGGCAGGGGCGCACGCGCCTGCGCGTGATTGGCGATATCAGCTGTGATATAGAAGGCTCTATGGAATGCACTGTGAAGGCAACTGAGCCTGACAACCCTGTCTTCGTCTACAACCCACTTACCGATATCGCAACAGACGGTTGCGAGGGCGATGGAGTTGTAGTTATGGCTGTGGACAATCTACCATGCGAGTTCCCGCGAGAATCATCTGAGAGTTTCAGCAATGCGCTGCGCACATTCATTCCAGATATCGTAAATGCAGATTTTTCTAAGGATTTCGAGCACTGTCAGCTTCCGCCACAAATAAAGAACGCGGTCATTGTCTATCACGGCGAGCTTACGCCGAATTACCGTTATTTGGAAAAATATCTATGAGGTAAAAAAATGAAAAACGTGCTTGTATTAGGTGCGGGCATGATTTCACGCCCGCTGGTACGATATCTGTTAGAGAAGACCGAACATTCAGTCACGATGGCGAGCAGAACAGTAAGCAAGGTTGAGAGGATAATAGAGGCACACCCTCGAAGCATGGCGAAGGCAGTGGATGTTACGCAGTCAGGCGCGCTCGAGCCACTCATCTCTGAAACAGACCTGGTTGTGAGCCTGCTACCGTATACCTATCATGTGATGGTTGCTGAGCTCTGTATCAAATACAACAAGCACTTGGTCACAACTTCGTACATCAGCGATGCAATGCGTGCGCTTGATAAAAAATTCAAAGCCAACGGATTGATAAGCCTGAACGAGATTGGGCTTGATCCTGGAATCGACCATATGTCTGCGATGAAGATTATAGATGAAGTCAAAAAAGAAGGTGGAAAGATTACTAGTTTCTGCTCATACTGCGGTGCACTGCCTGCTCCGGAAGCGAACACGAACCCGTTTGGCTACAAATTTTCGTGGAGTCCTCGCGGTGTGTTGCTTGCATCACGGAATCCAGCGCGCTATCTAAAAGACAGGAGAGAAATCGATATACCTGGAAAAGAGTTGTTCGAGAATTACACTATCAAAAACATCGCAGGGGTAGGCAGTTTCGAACAGTATCCAAACCGGAACTCGTTACCGTATATAGACACATACGGTATTTCAGGAACGAAAACGATGTATAGGGCTACGCTCCGGAATATAGGCTGGTGCGAAACAATGCGAAAATTTGCGGAGCTCGGGCTGCTCGACGATACCGAAAGGAATGACTTGGATGGTCTCAACTACATTCAGCTTATTACAAAACTCATAAAGGGTGGAAAAGGAAAAGAGCTGAAAAAAGAGCTTGCGAAGTATCTCAATATCGATGTGTACTCTGCAATAATGAAGCGCATTGAATGGCTTGGGTTGCTGAGCAATGAAAAACTTCCATCTGGTCAGAAGTCAGTGCTCGATGTCATTACCGCGCGGATGCTGGAAAAACTCAGTTACGGCGAGAACGAAAGGGACATGATAGTGCTCCATCACGAGTTCATCGCAGAATATCCTGCAAAAAAAGAAAAGAGACTACTCACATCAACACTTGTTGATTTTGGTATACCTGGCGGCGATTCTGCAGTTGCGCGCACTGTCAGCCTTCCTGCAGCTATCGGGATAAAATTGATACTTAACGGCAAGATAAAAGCAACAGGCGTACATGTTCCTGTAATTCCTGAAATATACAAACCTGTTCTACGTGAGCTGGAAGCGCTGGGAATAAAATTTGTTGAAACGAGCGAAATTATAAGGTGACACGCGGTTTTATATCGCTTCTCGCGGAAAAGTGTAACTATATATGTTTTTTGTAAAATAAGACCCTTTCCCGCTCCGCGTCTTAGTTTTCTTCAAGAGCCACTCTTTTCAATCCTACCGAGTCATATATCTTATCAGAGCTTACAATGGCATCGCTTCCGCAGTAAATTGCATGGAGCGCATCAAAAGGCGTCATGTTATATTTCCTCATAAGATAGCATGCCGCAAGATGCCCCTCAATCCCTATTGCTGGATCTCTTATCTCTACAAGCTCAGTAATGCTCTCCACAATCCTTATTGGGTCTTTGTTCTCTCTGTAAGCCAATATCATCAGCTCTTTTAGAGTCAGAGTGGATGTCCACAACTCGTCTTTGTGTTTGGAATATATAGCTTCTGCGCTTTTTCTCAATCTGTCTTTCTTGCTGAGGAGCGCTATAAAAAAATCAGTGTCGGCGTACAAATCAATCACCGCTCTTCTTTACAAGCCTCATTGCTTCCCCAAGTATTTCGGCTCTTACTTTAGA
>JACQXV010000031.1:0-3088 GCA_016208715.1 Candidatus Woesearchaeota archaeon
GCAAACTCCATGCACATTTCCCTCGAATATGCTGGCTTTACCGGGAAAGTCTTTGGAACATTCCGGGGAATCACAGCTTGAATGGCTTCGACATCATTGGCAGATATCGCTTTTTCCAGCAAGGTTGTCTGGAATTCAACCGCCTCAGCAAATGCCAGATTCAATTGGCTTGAGAAGGCCAGAAAGGTTTCATGGGTCTCGGATATGGCTGAAATATTGTCTTGAATCTGTCCGAATACAGATGCATATTCCGAGGCCATGGCGGGTTTACCGGGAGATTCCGTATATGGATGACCGGATGCCGGGTTTCTTCGATATACAGAAGAAACCGCTGCTGCCTCCTGTTGCGGATAAACAGGATCGGGTTTCACAATCAGCGGTTGTTTGACAGTTGGAATTCCGGATATCGGCAAAGGCGGGCTTGAAGGATTCCAGCCGATGTGCAGGACAATCTCCTTTCCTTTTTTTTGAATATCCCTTGTATACATTTTTTGGGGATATGCCTGTTTGCCGTATAATGAATCCAGTTTGATGGGTACTCTTTCCGCACTGAGTGATCCTAGGAATTTCAGGATGGTAAGATAATCGTCTTCCCCTTTGATACATGCGGGTATGGCTGCATGGGGTAAGTCTTTCAGAATTGAATCAATCATCCGGGAGCATGAAGAGTGGGGGCCCATTTCCAGGAATATTCTTGTCCCATCCTTATAAGCCTGCTGAACAGTTGCTGTGAAGTTGAAACCAAACAGCGCCTGATTGAGTACGGATGTGGATGTTGATTTTTCGGTAATCTGTTCAGGCGCTTTTTCAAAGGAACAGCTGTAAAACCGGATTCCAAGCGGCTGGAAGGTCGGAAATGTATGCAGCTTTCGATAGGCTTCTTTTACAGGTACCGCCGTATCACAATGAACTGTAATCACGCCTTCCAGAAAATATGCATCACAACCCAGGCTCTTGATCACAGCTTCTACCTGGGAACGCCGGCCGCCAATGACACATTCGTCGGGTGTGTTGACAATCAGAAGATAAGCTTGACGGAATTTTCGTAAAATGCGTTTCACCATATCCGCATCCTGACTCACGGTTGCGGCGCACCAGTCCACATCTTCCGACGTAGGAATGTTCCAGACTTTGCGTGCTGCATTGCACGGACCGGCCAGTTCTGTCTGAAACAGGTTTGAATCTTCCAGCCTTTCCAGCATGAGACCTCTGTCAGGCCATGCACCAAGAGCAAAATATCCGGCAGATTCTCCCAGACTGTATCCGATGACTGCAGATGGCCTGATCCGGAAACTGCGTATCAGATTAGACATGACACAGCCATGAGCCACCTGGCCAAATATCAGGTTGAGCGGGTCAGAGATCAGCTCCTGATAGGCCTCAGACTCCCACCCGGATTTCCAGGATAAACGAGAAGGCACGTACCGGTCCGGAACAAGCTGGGTTTTCAGACGCGAGGTTTCGGCATCCATCTTGCGCAGAATTTCAGGCCAGGTAACGCCGATTTTTCTTCCCATTCCCACATAATGATTTCCGGACCCTGGAAATACAAATGCAATATCGCCGGATTCACCAACATGTTCCGGATTATATTTGATGCCGAAGGGCCCGTTGATTTTTCTTTCTTTTCCTTCAGCAACCGATTTTTTGGCTTCCTTGATCCACTTGCCCAGATTGAAACTGTTGTCCGCAATCAGAGACACTGCGTATTTTTTGGCTGGATCAAGAGGGTTTTCCGCATGCCATTGGCAGGCTGCTTTTTCCATCTGATTCTGTTCATCTGAATACTTCCGCATAAACAGAAATAGATGATCCAGCTGAGCAATCAGTTCTTCCGGATGATCTGCCTCGACAACAAACAATCCGGCTGAGTTCAGACCCAACGGCCTTTTTCTTTCCAGCTCGACTTTTTTGAGCAGTTCCGGATTGTTTTCATCCGGGTAGTAATCAAATCCTTCCAATAGTACGTGGGTACAATTTCCGTCTTTTGTGATCGAACTGACGCACGCACCCCGTGGGCCGTCTTTGCGGTTTCTCATCCAGAATTGGGGAAATTTTGGAAAATGAAATGATCCTTCCGCCCATTGGTTTGAGCCGGGTGAGGTAAAGCCGGCAACTGGCGGAATGATTTCCTGATAAAGACACAAACTGGTTTTCACCAGAGAAGCCAATCCTGCTGCTGCGCCGGTGTGTCCGATATTTGCTTTTACCGATCCGATGGCGATGGAGCGGATATCGGTCAGGCTTGAATTTGTGCTGTTACGGGACTGAAAAAAATTGGTTAAAGCGTCTGCTTCCAGGGTGTCTTCCGAAACATTGCCGCTTCCATGGGTTTCTATATAACTGATCTCTATTCCAGGGGATGAGGCATCCTTGAATGTTCTTTCCAGAGATAATTGATAAGCCTCGCAATCCGGCCAGGGTGTTTCGATGCCATTGCTGCCAGCACTGCCGATTCCTCTGATGACAGAGTAGATCCGGTCATGGTCGGCAATTGCATCATCCAGTCGTTTCAGAACCAGAGCTGTAGAGCCTTCACCCGGAAGATGGCCATCCGCCTTTTCATCAAACGGATGACTGGCCTCGTTTCTGGAATAACGCAGGAACAAATCGGTAGTGATGATATTCCGGATGTCTCCGGGAAGATCTACTGCACCGACCAGAAAGAGATCTGTTTCTCCAAGCTGAAGAGATCGAACGCCGATCTCTAAAGCTTTGATGCCGGAGGCAGCATCACAGGAAACCACAAAACTAGGGCCGCCAAGCCGGAATTCTTTTGCAATCCGGCTGGCAATAATACCCCCGAGAGCACCAATCGTTCGTGCAGAAGTAAGCGGCGGACCACAGGCATTCCGGAGAGCTTCGAGCCAGTCTGATGCTTGTTTTCCGGTACAATCCGGTTGATATGTTTTGAGCCATTTTTGATATTGGTTGTGAAGATTCCAGCGAAGATGAAAATTGGTTGCTTCCGGATCGAACTCCATCCCGATGGTGACACCCATGCGCGGACGATCCTGACGGTGAGGCAGGCCTGCATCCGCCATAGCATTTGCAACTACTTTCAACATCAAAAGATGCTGAGGCAGAA
>JACQXV010000031.1:3093-4315 GCA_016208715.1 Candidatus Woesearchaeota archaeon
CTGAATGTGAAACTCGCCGATAAGGATGGAAAGTTCTTCCACAAAACTGCCGTAATCAATGGATGAATCCAGGAGTTGATCAATGACTTCTTCGCTCCGGTTCCACCTTTTTTGGGGTCGTTTCCGAAAAAGAGTCTGGCCGTTCAGGATAATATGCTGGAATTTTTCCAAAGAATCGGCTTGCCCGAAAAACGTATCCATCCCGATAACGGCAATGGATGGAACAATGTCATCCTTTTCTTTGTCAATGACTTCTACAAGAAATTTTTGTTCCGTGAAGTCAACCGGAACCGGTGAATGTTGCGTAATTTCAGGAATCCATTCTTCCAGCAGGAGATGTGCATTGATTCCGCCAAAACCAAATGCGCTGACGGCAGCTTTGAATGGCAGATTTTTCTTTCTGGCCCAATCTTCGGCATGGGTCTGCACCTGGAAAGGGCTGTTGAGTAACGGGCTGTTATTGGACGGTCTGGTAAAATTCAGGGAGGGCGGTAGCACTTTATATTTCAGGGCAAGAAGCGTTTTTGCCAAACCGGCTGCACCTGCACCGGTAAGAAGATGTCCTGTCATGGATTTGATGGAACCGATGGCGCATTGCTTCTCCTCCCATCCGGATTCTCCCCACAGCGTCCGGAGACTGGTAAGCTCAATCGCATCACCGACCGGTGTTCCAGCACCATGACATTCGATCAGATCAACTTCGCGTGGATCCCATCCGGTTTTATGGTAAGCCTCCCTCATTGCTCTGACCTGACCTTCACTGTCAGGGGCAAGAAGATTTCCACCGATATCATTGGAAAGCCCCGTACCATGGATCAACCCGAGAATAGAATTATGATCCTGGATCGCATCATCCAGACGCTTCAAGACAAAAATTCCTGCGCCTTCGCCAACTACAAGGCCATCGGCCGTCTTATCAAAGGGCGCACATCTTCCGGTGGGAGACAACGCCTTGAGCTGGGTGAATCCGACCTGAGTGTATAGACATTCCGGTCTTGAAACTCCGCCGGCTAGCATGACATCCGTGCGCTTTGCGTTCAATTCATCACATGCCAGCTTGATGGCATACAAGGATGATGAGCAGGCTGCATCCAGTGTGTAACTGCCACCTCCCAGATTCAGTCCTCTGGCCAGAATCGCACCCGGAAGACTGGTTACACGGGATGAAAGACAATGGGCTTTTGAAAAAACAGGGGGCTTTCGGTCGTCGGGACCGACTCGA
>JACQXV010000032.1 GCA_016208715.1 Candidatus Woesearchaeota archaeon
GTTGAGCCATTGCCTCACTTCTTCGGGGATGACATGAAACGCATTCCCCACTCTTCGCCAAAGGGAAAAGAGGTTCTTTCGATGGCTTAGCAACCATCTTTTCCTCAATTGATGAAGACGACTCCGCCTGATCCCTAAGAGCTCCATCGCCTCTTTCTCAGAGATCTTGTGGTGGTTGAAGGCTTGCAGAACCTCTTGCACGAATTGAACCGGTAGTCTCTTGTGGATTCTCTCCTTCATCTGGAGACCATTGTCTCCCCCTGGCTCTTTCCATGCAATCCAAACTTGTATCTCACGATGGGTTGGCTCCTTAACCTGTTGGATCTCTCAGATCTTTCCTCCCCCTCTCGACTTGTATCTCAGGGGCGAGCAGAATGAAAAGAGCCTATGGCAGGGCCTTTAAGAAGGATCTCGGTTTGTATCTCACGAAGAAAGAAAGAGGTCTTTTCTGTAAATTCAATAGCTTTTGTCAATCTCTCGACTTGTATCTCACCCGGGGATCTTCGCTTCTTCTTCGCCTGTCTCCATTGCCTTTGATAGTCAGGATGTTGCTGCCTCCACTGCTTCACCTCGGGATATCGGTCACGCCAGTAATTGGGGTATCTGCGGATAAAGTCCTTGAGGTTCTCCTTTTTCCTCAACCTTTGGCACGGAGCAGAACAAGCCTTCTGACGGTGCCCCACCCTCGGATCGGGAGTAAATTCCTTCCCACAATAACGACATCTTTTCGCTGCCACCTAACCTCCCCCTTTCTGATTCCGGACCCATAACAACGCCGGGCCAGGGAGGCTATATTAAATCAAAAACAGCTCTTCCTCTCCATCCCGCGGGGGAAGACGTCTTCTTTCCATTCTGATGCGTAACTCTTTCAGGAAGTCAAAAAGCGATTTCTCTGGAGCGTTGTGGAGTTCTGCCGAAAGGGTTGTCGAAGAAAACCACAAAGAAAAACGAATAAATCGGATCTCGTTTCAATCGGTTAAAAAGTTTTCCACAATCTGGCAAAGTTATGAGTCTCCCCCCAGGCCCCCCCTCATTACTACGACGAATATTTAGTCTCTATGTCCATAAATGATTCTTACAAGAAGTACACAAATGATTCTTCCGTAACAATAGGTAAAAAACCACTTGACTTTTTTTGAGGGGGGGGTAGGATGAAATTAGTCTCGGAATTTGGCAAAAGTAGCAGAAAGGGGGTGATAGTCTTCAAGGGGAAACAGTTTAAGGTGGTGGAGGCA
>JACQXV010000033.1 GCA_016208715.1 Candidatus Woesearchaeota archaeon
CGGATCTTTACGCAAAGACCTCAGGGAATAGCCTTTAGATTTTGGTTCGCTTACCCTTCTCAGCTTTAACCAGTAAAGAAACAGCACACTGCTAATTGTGAAAAACCTGCTGGTTTTGCAAGCCAATTCATCAGCGGGTCTTTCAGACCCGCCGTATTCTTGGCGGTTAATAATATTTCCTCGCTATGGGAAACTCGGCCTCTCCCAAGGCCGGTTTCCATCGCCGTGTTTGACTATGCGCCAGTGCAGCGGCACAATTCCTGACAGAGCAGCATCCTCCAGAAGTGTTACAAAATTCGTAAAATATTTATAGTCAGCCAAACATTTCCCGCCTCATGAAGGCTATCAAAACCAGTTCTGCAGATTTTGAATCTGTTCTGAGCCCGCTTGAAGCGGATGTGCTCAAGGTACTCTGGCCAAACAAGAAACTCAAGGTGCGGGAAATTTACAATGCACTCAAGCCAAACAGAAAGGTTGCACTTTCAAGCGTTGCAGTCATCCTTGATCGGCTTTACCAACGCAAGATCGTCGAACGCGACTTCGAGACAGGACGCGGCGGGATACGCTACATCTACCGTCCAGTCAAGGACAGAAAACAATTCGAAGCATCGGTTGTCGAAGACGCAGTGAACCAACTTATCAACCGCTTCGGCCAGACCGCAGTAAGCTACTTTAATGAGCGATTCTCAAAAAAATAATAAATAATCGGAAAAACCGCTGACAGAACCATCCAGGGCGAAAAGGAGGCGCAGCATGCTTGATTTCATGTGGCCGGACATCACACTATTCCTGCAAAACCCGACACACGTATTCATCGTCGCGACAAGCCTTGTGCTTGCAGTGCTCATCCTTCTTGCCTCAAGCATTGCAACGCTCGACGTCAAGAAACGTGCAATGCTTCTCTACGCGCACGTCTTCTTTCTGGTCTTTCCAATAATATATTTTCTCTTCTCAGTCACGTGCAAGTACATGTTTGCACACTGCGGCAGAGAGGAATTTATCTTTTACATCACGACGCTGTCGGCAATCACCGCCCTGCTGACCGGGCTTGTGTTCGCGCCAGTCATATTCATCAGGTGGTACAAGCGGCAAGCACGAGAAATCAACGACACGACAAATCCCCTCGTTGCCTTCATCGTAAAGCACAGTAAAAAAATGGGAATTTATGAAGTGAAATTATATGTGTGCGATTCTGCAAAGCCACTCGCATTCTCGTATTCCTTTCTCAAATCAAAGATCTTCATCAGCATCGGAATGATAGACATCCTAACTAAAAAAGAACTTGAGTCAGTATTGCTGCATGAGCTTTACCACATTAAGCACAAGTCAGGGATGCTTAAGCATGCATTACACCTATTACGTGCAACTTCGCCGATTGCTGCATTTACTGTGTCAGCAATCAAGCTTGATCATGAAGAACGCTCCGCTGACGCATTTGCAATCAGTCAGCAAGAGACAGACCGCTTCATCTGCCGTGCGAAAGCCAAGGTGGAAGATTTTAACCGGGCACAATGCTTGTTGTGAGTTCTTTCTGTCATTTTTTGACATTTGATTTAAGAACCGAGAATCGTGCGAGACGATGTGAAAGCAGTTAGCTCGCTGGTCAGTGGCGATGCCGCCAAACAAATACGATTTATTGTATTTGTTTAGCTCTTATGCTCACAGCGCCGCCACGACGCTCGCTATGTATGTGAAAGCGGACTGTGTTTTCCAAGAGCTGTGGAGACGTATCTGTTTTCCGTCAGCTCGCAGGTCGGTGGCGGCGCTGTGAGAGCGATGCGATTTATTTAGTTCGCTCTGCCCGCAACTTCTGCCTACGATGAATCGTCACCATCTCGCTTGTCTCTTTGAACTTGAAGTTTCTCTGCTTCGCCAACGATTTTCACGTTGCTCGTGCTTTCGTTCACCGCGCCTGAATCCTCCATCTTCCCGACGGGAAGCCTGTCCACCGCCGCGGCTAAATCCTTCTCGATTGCCATCACGATGTCCGCCGGGCCTTCGCATTCCGTGCCGTCCGCTTTCCTGACGCACAAATCTCACACGCTCAAACCGAGGCAAGTCTGCCTGCTTGATTTCAAGCGTATGGTCGCGCAAAACATTATTGAAATTATCATAATCGCGTTCGGTGAGAAGCGTTATGGCATCGCCCTGATCGCCAGCACGCGCTGTCCGTCCGATACGGTGCACATATTCTTCAGACGTCTTCGGAACATCATAATTATAGACATGGGAAACATTCCGTATGTCAAGACCGCGCGCGGCAACATCAGTCGCGACAAGAGTATTGATGTCTCCGCTTTTAAGCGCGTTAAGCGCGTGCAGCCGCTGGTTCTGCGACATTCCACCGTGGATCGCCATCGCTTTGATGCTCTGCATCTTCAGATTGCGCGCAACGATATCCGCTTCTCTGCGCGTGGCGACAAAGACCATGGCTATGCCTTCTACATTATTGCGCAAGAAATGCACAAATAACGAAAACTTGTCATGGGGAGACACATTATAGTACACTTGCTTGAGCAGGCCTTTTTCAACATACAATTCGCTTTTCACGTTCACTGGGTGATGCTGGTGTTTTCTCACAATCGTATGCACTGCTGCGGGAATCGTCGCGCTGAAGAGCAGCGTCTGTCTATTTGTGGGAACCTGCCTGATTATCTGCTCAACATCATCAACGAAGCCCATCTCGAACATCTTGTCAGCTTCATCAAGAACTAGAAACCGCACGAGAGAAAACTCAATGGTGCGCCGCTGCAAGTGATCAAGAATCCGCCCCGGGGTTCCGACCACGATGTCGGCACGCCTGATCGCGTCGATTTGGGGACTGATTCCTACTCCGCCATACACGCTCACCACTTTCATGTGCAAGAATCTGCCAAAATCGTGCAGCGCTTCACTCACCTGAACGCACAGTTCACGCGTAGGTGTAAGGACCAATACCTGCAAACCCTTGCCGGGACCAATGTTCTCAAGAATCGGAAGGCCAAACGCAGCGGTCTTTCCTGAACCAGTCTTTGACTGTGCAACTATATCCTTTCCTTGTTTGATGAGCGGAATGCACCGCTCTTGAATATCTGTCGGCTCGCTAAAGCCCAGTCCATGTACTGCTTTGAGTAACTCGGGCTTAAGCTGTAAATCTTCAAATTTCATATGATAAAATCCTCCAAAAGCGTGTACAGTGCATCATAGCGTATTAAAATCGCGTATCCCTTTATAAAGCTTTATAACAATTAGTCAGCGACATAAATAACGCATAAAATCCTGCATAAAAATATGGTCTGTCCAGAAGTTTTCAAGTGCTTCTTGCATGTCATCGATTGTTGGAAAGTATTGTGATTTTGTGACGTTGTTTTTTGTGACTTTCCAGCAGGT
>JACQXV010000034.1 GCA_016208715.1 Candidatus Woesearchaeota archaeon
TTCATCATCAGAGATAGGCATGAAAGCGCAATCTCCTGCTTTGGAAAACAGCTTTTCAAGGCCTTTCGCGGTTGCCAAAGAACCAGCAGAATGCCATGCTTCATAAGAACGATCTCCATCTCGCTGGCCGTGATATTCACCAGTTATGGTGTCTATCCATCCGGGCCTGATTGCTTCACGAACTTCAGGATGATTATTCATCGCTTGTATTGCCATCGGCATGTCAGCTACTATCAAGCCATGTTCTGCAGCCAATTTATCGGCCTCTTTTCGGGCCTCAACATAGCCAGTCCTATCTGTAACTGCTGCGAGTACGGGGGGTTTTATTTGTACAATTTGTGACATTTTAAGCGACCTCCATGAAATACACTATGTTTTTATGAGTAAAAACGGGGATATTTCAAGCTTTCGGTTATGAGCAGAGCTTGCCACATATGGCAAGCCAAAAGCTATCATGACCGATCACGGGAGCACCTACTATGCCAACCACCCGGGCGCAGAGCAAGAGAATACCGAATTTCGAAAAACACTTGATGCGCTCGGCATCAAGCACTGTCTGGCTAGGATTAACAGACCACAGACGAATGGCAAAATAGAGCGCTTTTTCCTGACCTACAAAACAGAGTTTCTAACCGGCAACTTCACCTGCATCAAAGACTACATCAAACACTACAACGAACAAAGGCAACACATGAGTCTAAACTACAAAACACCCAAGCAAGTCTGGGATGACCTTAAAAACGTAAAGTGGTTTCGTGATGTAAAGCAGTTTCGGGATAACAGACAGAGATCATAGAGGCGAAATATTTAAATGCTGGACGAGTACGATAATGGACGAGTACGATAAGTACGATAGAGTACGATCGAGCGCAGTAGATAATCGTTTCATGGGATTTTGGTATTTGTTTAGCTATTTCAATCGCAGCGCCGCCATGACGCTCGCCGCGCATGTTAAAGCGAGTAACGAACCTAGAATCATATAAGACTATTCGAGGACCCATCGCTCACAGGCCGATGGCGATGCTTGCTAAACAAATACTGATTTTGTATTAGGAGATTATTTTGTTTAAAAGGGGTTGTGATGTTCGGTAAAAAATTGATTGAGACGGGTGTTGATAGGCTTGTGCGGCTTGTGCGGGAGCGCAGCAGGGTCACCGTGGCCGATGCAGCAAAAGTTCTCGGTTTTGATCAGAATCTCATCATGGAGTGGGCGCTCTTTCTTGAAGAAGAGGGCATTCTGAATGTTGAATATAAGCTCACAAAGACCTTCCTTGTTTCAAGAGTTCTTACCAAGAAGGAAATTGCACAAAAGGTTAAAGAGGTTGAGAACAAGAAGGAGGTAGTGTTTCGCAAAGCAAGCATGCTTAAAGCCCTAATAAAACGGGAGACCAGCGGCTTTGAGAAACTGAGTAAAGAATTTGCTGCAATGCAGCAAGAGATCAGCAAGGAAGCCGGGGTTCTCGAGAAGGATCTGCAGACGTATGAACTCCTCAGGCAGCAAAAGGAAGACTTGGATGGCAAGATACGCAAAAGCAGGGAAGAGATGGTTGTTGCTGTTGAAGAGATCGGATCAGCGATCTCCAAAGATCAGGTCGAATATCTTAAGGTTCTGCACCAGTTGAAGATTGAGGAAGCCGCGCTCAAGAAGCTTGTTGAGAATTCAACACAAGCAGGCTTCAACGAGCACGCGCTCAAGAAGCAGATGATATCTCTCCGCGGGTCGCTTCGCCGGCTCGAGGAACACCTGCGGGGCGAAGATGCCAGTATTCGCGTCACGCAAGAGCGTGTTTCTGAAATCAAGAAGCACTTGCAGGAGCTCAAAGCGGACATCGTTAATAGGCAAAAGCGGGCGCTCAAAGAACTTGAGGAGCGCAGCAAGAGGCTCGTGCTTGAAGTCAACACCGCCGCAAAGTCGATGTTTGATAAGCTTGCAGACATCAGGCAGGATGAGAAGCGCTTCGAGGGCCAACTCAAGAAGCACGCCCGCGTGTATGCGCTGCTTAAGGAAAAGGGCCGGCTTGAGAAAACATTTGAGGATATCAAGATTGATAGTGACTCTTTGAATAAGGAAGTGGACGAATTGATCAAGAAGATTCACGTCGCAAATGTCTCTTCCCTTGGCAAGGTCGAGTTTGATGAGGCGGCGATCAGGAAAGAAACGGATAAAGTGGGTGAACACGTTGAATCATTTCATGAACGCCTCAAGAACTTCATGCACTTTGGTGATTTCTTTTCAATAAGCAAGAGAATAGACAAAGAGAAAACGAACAAAAAGAAGAAGTTGCAAAGAAAAAGGAAGTACAAGAAACTTTAAGGAGAAAGCGCGTGTGAGAAAAAAGCATATGAAAAGTAAAGCACCTTGTGAGAAGTAAGTAAGAATTAAGTGTTAAGATAGTAAAAGTAAACGAAAAGTAATCGCGACATGATAACATTTATAATAATCACGATAGATTAAGTAAGAGATTATTAAGTAAGAGAGTTTGCTTTTGGGAGTGATCCGGCAATGACAAAAAAAAGAGGTGCGCATGCGGCCGCTGTAGCTTCTGCCTCAAAAAGCCCTTTATCGTCCTACCATTTTCTAGTCAACAAGATCCCAATCACTGTTACTATACATCAGAAAGCTGGCGAGTTCATCTCTACATACGATATCGATATATCGACGATCAGCGAGCACACGAAGGTTGTCCTTGAGAAGATCCGCGGCGAGCTTGTCAAGGAAGTGAATCTTGGCATCATCGACATTGTCGACATAAAGAAGAAGGACCAAGTGGAGAGCAAGTTTCGTGAGACGATAGATCTTCTTGTGCACAAGTATTTTCCGGAAGTCGACGACAAGACTGCTGATTTTCTCATCACATATTTGATCCAGAAGAGTCTTGGCCTTGGCAATATCGAGCTCTTGCTTGCCGATACGAAACTTGAAGAGATCGCGATCAACTCTGCAGACGAACCAGTGTATGTTTACCATCGCGAGTTCGGCTGGCTGCACACGAACATCTTTCTTGAGAATGAGGATCAGACCAGGCATTATGCATCAATGATCGGCAGGCGAGTGGGGCGTCAGATCACGCTGCTCACGCCCCTGATGGACGCGCATCTTGCGAGCGGAGACCGCGTCAATGCAACCCTGATGCCAATCTCGATGCGCGGCAACACGATCACATTGCGCAAGTTTGCTTCAAAGCCATGGACAATCACCGATTTCATCAAGACAAAGACAATCAACCCGCAGGCCGCTGCGTTGATCTGGCAGGGCGTTCAGTATGAGCTTTCGACTCTGATCTCTGGTGGAACTGCTACAGGCAAGACTTCCATGCTCAATGTCGTCGCGAATTTCTTCCCGCCAAACCAGCGCATCATCTCGATTGAGGACACGCGTGAAATTCAGTTGCCGACTTTCTTGCACTGGGTGCCGATGACGACAAGGCTGCCTAATCCTGAGGGAAAGGGCGAGGTGAGCATGCTTGATTTGCTCGTCAACTCGCTGCGCCAGCGCCCTGACCGCATCATCGTTGGTGAAGTGCGCAGAAAGCGCGAGGCAGAGGTTCTCTTTGAGGCGATCCACACTGGCCACTCCGTATACGCTACGGTGCACGCAAATGATACGCGGGAGACGATCACGCGTCTTACGAACCCGCCGATCGAGATTCCCAAGACGATGCTTCCGGCAATCTCAATGATTATCGTGCAGTACCGCAACCGACGGACAGGCATCCGCAGGACATTCCAGGTGTCTGAAATCCTCGATGATGGCGACGCGAATGTGCTCTTGCAACTTGATCTCAAGCGCGATGTGTTTTCACGTGTGAACAAGTCGCGCGCGATCATGGATACGCTCGAGACCTTCACCGGCATGACCCCTTTGATGATGAAGAAGGATGCGCTTGAGAAAGAAGCGGTGCTCAAGTGGATGGTGAACAATGCAGACTGCCTTTTACTTGACGACGGCAGTTCTTGTTGTTGTTGCAGCCGCGGTATCAAAGCAGCAGGAGTTCTTACTCATCGTTTTGCTCGCGGCGCCAATCCTTTATTTTTTGATGTTCGTGTATTTTGTGCAGTTTCCTGATGTCATGCTGCTTCGCATGCAGCGGGAGATCGATCGTGAGATTGTGTTTGCTGGAAGGTTTCTGGTGGTGGAGTTGCAATCCGGAATCCCGCTCTACGACGCGTTTGTGAATATCGCGAAGAACTATCCTTCGACAGGAAAATATTTTATTGAGATCGTCCATCAGGTTGATCTTGGAACATCGCTTGATGACGCGCTCAACGAGGCTGTGGAGCTGACTCCATCGCCGAATTTTCGCAAGTTTCTCTGGCAGATAGTCAATTCGCTCAAGACAGGATCGGATATAACTACCTCGCTGACTGCCGTCATAGAGCAAATCCAACGCGAGCAGATCATTGAAGTGAAACGGTATGGCCGAAAGCTCAACCCGCTCGCGATGTTCTACATGATTATTGCAGTCATCGCCCCTACGCTCGGGACTGTGATGCTGGTTGTACTTTCATCTTTTATATCTTTAGAGATTGACTTGGCTGCGTTATTGGTGATCGCAGTCGTGCTTGGTTTTGTGCAGTTCATGTTCTTGGCGCTTATCCGAAGCTCGCGGCCCGCGGTTGATATGTAGTTATGTGGTGGTGTTCAATACGAAGATATGGCTGGTAAGATATTTTTAGCAGGAAAAAATGTCAAGACGCGTGTGTGTCGTATGTTTTCCAAAATCAAAGAAGTTATAGCAAAAACACTGGTTGCTGCAAAAAGACTGCCGGTGTTTCGGCGCGATGCCGCGCATGAAAAGGCACTCTGGAAAAACTTACAGCAGGTGTCGCTTGCAGAGTTTCGCCGCCTTCGTACAAAAAAGGAGCAACGGAGCATCGAGCACTTTGGGCTCAAGCACTACTTGCTTCGTGCAGGCATCAGCGTTGATCCTCATCGAGTCTCAAAGATCATATTTAACACATCCATCGCGCTCAACTTGCTGTATTCATTCTATCTTCTCTATACCTTCTCCACCTCTCTTGGCTATACTCTGGCGTACGTGGTGGTCCTCATGGCGGTCTTGTGGTTCCTCATCTTCTTCGTTGTGCTGTTTCTCTTATGGCTCGGGTTCCATGTCATCCTGGACATCAAGATCCTGCATCGGCAAGTGACGATTGAAGAGGTGCTTCCTGATTATCTTCAGCTGGTGTCGGCGAATATCCGCGCCGGAGTGCCCATTGATCAGGCCATGTGGCTCGCAGTGCGTCCGCGTTTTGGGATTCTCTCAAAGGAAATCGAGCACATGGCAAAGCAGACCATGAGCGGCATTGATCTTGAGGTAGCATTGCAAGACTTCGGCAACAAGTATGATTCCGTAGTTCTGCGCCGGTCCATTAATCTTTTGATCGAGGGAATGCACGCTGGAGGAGAAGTCGGCGACCTTCTCAATAAGATTTCGCTCAACATCCATGAAGGCCAGTTGCTTCGCAAGGAAATCGCGGCGAGTGTCACGACGTATATCATCTTTATCACCGTTGCTTCAGTCATCGGGGCCCCACTTCTGTTTGCGCTTTCTGCGCAGCTGCTCCAGACAGTTGGCTCGCTTGCCGTCAGCACGAACATACCTTCCGATGTGGCAGGCCTTGGAATTAGTTTTGGGAAAGCGGGAATCGCCCAAAATGAATTTACGATCTTCGCGCTTATTTCACTTACAATGACCTCGCTTTTTTCATCTCTCATCATCTCAGTGATCAAGAAAGGAGAAGCAAAGTCTGGCTTCAAGTATTTTCCAGTATTTGTGGCAGTTGCGTTCTTGTTCTATTTGGCTGCGGTAGGAGGGCTGAGGGCTCTTTTCTCAGTATTCTTTTAATGCGCTAAAATTCCACCAGTCGTTTGAGCTATGCTCGAACCTACGAACGTAAGTGAGTATGTCTGACCGGTGGTGGTCGTACATATGTGGCGAAGTTCGCTTACCGACAAAGCTTTCCACGTACAACGCCGAGAAATATTTATTAAGCTGGCGTGATCA
Source organism: Candidatus Woesearchaeota archaeon (assembly GCA_016208715.1). GTDB lineage: Archaea > Nanobdellota > Nanobdellia > Woesearchaeales > UBA11576 > JACQX01. The sequence continues at coordinate 6,009 of JACQXV010000034.1, forward strand.
CGCTTTGGCATGAACCGTTTCCATCACCCGACGACTCGTCTCGAAGACATTGTCGACTATTACAAATCCATCAAGATGGAAGAGAATATTGCGTACGCGCGCGTCGCCTCTGGCTTGGATGCGGGTGCAGCATTTCGTTCGCTCAAGCAGCGCAGAAAAAAGATCGAGCGGGAGTTTCGCGGCGCTATAAAACCAAAAGATTGTTACGTATTCTTTCAGCTCAGTGAATTAGAGCGGTTTCTCATAAGCACAGAGCTTTTTCCAAAAAACGCTGTTCGTCAGTCGATCGCGCATGAACAAGCGCACAGCGATGCCGCAACACACTCAGGTCTGGCCGTTGTCGATTTCTGTTGTTGGCTTGCGCTGACGAAAAAACATGCTGTGACGTATGCGTTGTCTACGCGCGTAGTTGTGAATACGCTTCCGCCCCATGAAGTTTACAAACAAATATCGACTGCGCCAGCTCAGCCGTCCTATTTCGATCTGTATTTTTGACGATCAATCATGCGATGAATCATAGAAGGTGCGTATGTGGAAGTCGAACAAAATGAAATCTCGGCAGCAGGAGTGAAATTCTCTATCAACGACGGCGCAAAAGAAGTTGCCCGCGCACGCCTGTACATCCTCCATAACGACCTACACAAGGAGCCGTTTGGCTTTATGGAGGACGTTTTTGTCGAACCGCTCTATCGAAAGCGAGGGCTTGGTAGACGGATTCTCAACGCGTTGATCGATGAGGCAAAGAAGAGAGGATGCTACAAGCTTATTGCAACCTCGCGTCATGAACGGCCGAGGGTTCACGAGCTGTACAAGAGTCTTGGGTTCAAAGATCTGGGTCTTGAGTTCAGGCTGGATTTCTAAACAAATGCTGCTCTGTTCGGAATTGTGCCACTGCTGCCCCGCGTGCTGCATCAAAGAACATTATGTTCGTATTTGTTAGCGGCGTCGCCGCCGACCTGCGAGCGAACGCCACCGTTTGATGTGTGAACGTCTTGCTTGTCAGTGTGATGAGAAGCGTTTGGCTCTCTCACGATTATTCCTGGGACATCTGGCAACCCTGCAGCGTAAATCTACGCTGGCAAGATCAGGCGA
>JACQXV010000076.1 GCA_016208715.1 Candidatus Woesearchaeota archaeon
ATATTCGCTCGTGAAGGAAGGATCATTCATGTATTCGTTGCTGCCAGAGAAGATCCCATGAGGACCGATCACAGCTCTTGATTTCCCGTCATCGGAGACACAAACCAGCGTATGGTATCCGATGTAGTAGTAGCATTTGGCCAGACCCAGCGGGTCTACCCAATTCACAGGATCATCGCCACAATAGGCGTAAAGGTTAATTCCACCCACATAATAGGCCGGGTCCTGCGTAATGAACCTGCCGGTTTGGGAGTCATACCATCGATAGCGGTAGTAATACAGCCCGCTGCGGTAGTGGCGTTCGCGGCCGGTGTAAGTGAAGCCGCGGTTGAAAGAGGGGCCGGTCTCCTGAAGGATTTTCCCGTAGGCGTCGTATTTGTAAGTCTTCACCGTGCCGCCCGTGCTGTTGAATATGTCCGTTACACTCCCCAAATGATTCGTGTGGTAGTAATAATCCGCTCCATTGTACCGCGCAATGAGCGGGTCGTCAATGCCTTCAAACAAATCTGTCTACCAAGGGGAACATCCCGCTCAGGGCGGCACTTCGGACGCCTCAGCATGGGAGTCACGCGGGAAGAGACAAGACACTTCGGAAATCTCCATCTCCTGTCTCCAGAATATTCAAGTCTTTTATTTTGGACAGGATTCACAGGATTTGCAGGATTTTTCTCCCCAATCTTGTTCATCTTGGCAATCCTGTCCATTCTGGCGTCACTATAGAAGTGTTCCGCCTACCCTTGGGTTGGAAGAGTGTCATCCCGCGAAGCACGGGACGCAAGGCGCGAGACGAATTGCACAAATGAAGCAGAAAAAGAGTTGGATCACGAATTGCACGAATTATGCCCATCACGAAAGCTTCTCTTCCTTATCATTCCCGCGAAGGCGGGAATCCATTTAAGAACAATGAGTTACTACATGCTTGAAAATTGCGACAGGATTTCAATAAATTAACAGTGAGCAATGCAGATAAAGATTGGTTTAGGGCTCGGGGTTATGAGCCCGGAACTATCAACATAAACCGAGAATCGGTTTTGATCCCCGCAGAGCACATACTCTATCCTCCCCCGGATAATATGTCGATAATATTGACAATCCAATCCTTGAGGCTCTTTCCGATAGATTCCTTCCTTCTCAACACTTTGACAAAGAGGACTGTGACATACACGAGAAAGCAGAATGCGATTGCGAGCCAGACCCAAAAATCCATCAATGTCACCACCCCATCATATGCAGCCGGTTATCGTCGTCATAGGAATACTCCGTTGCATGGTTTTCGCGGTCAGTGCGCGTTTTCAGGCTGCCGTCAGGATAGTAACGTGTAAAATGTGCCCCCCCGAACTAATCCCCAAATCGGACCGGGAAATGAGAGAGATATCACTCAAGATAGAAAACTCGAAATCTAAGACTCAGTACATTATGTGTGTAATCTTCCATCCATCCTGTTCCTTCACCATGTCAAAGATGAAAGTCGTTACGCCCATATATCCTTCCTCTTCCCAGTCGGTCAACACCTTGATTTGTATATATCCATATTCGTCCATCTCAGCCTTCTGGTAGGTTTGTTTCATCCAAACCCTCTCGGTGATGCACATGGAATTCCTATATTCGGTCGCATTTGTGATTCCCTCAGTGATCCGCAACCTTTCCTTCTCCCGCATGGAAAGAAGTCCATACACCTCCTCGTAGGAGGATACCCAGTACTTCTTCACAACCTCTTTCGCCGCCATAAGCTCCTTAATATCTTCTTTCGAGTAGATCCTTTCCGTCCGTGACATTTCGACGACCGGGTTTTGGACCACTACTTCCTGTTCTATCAATACCTTTCCTTGTGGTCTTGGAGCGGAACTACATCCAACACAAGCGGTTGCGACCAATAAGGGCCAGACTAGGCTGACAACTCGTGCGCTGTCTGCATTCATGTTTCACCTCTCGAAAAAGTCCGGAATACGGCTATAATACCGTCCCTGCGAGTCGTTTTTCTCTCAAATCAACGTGAA
>JACQXV010000077.1 GCA_016208715.1 Candidatus Woesearchaeota archaeon
ATATATCCCCGCCCGTTCAGCACCATGTCTGCCTTTCCCGAAATGATCAGACCCACCGCCCGCCGGGTGTTGCAGATGTTGATTGGCTCGAAATTGGCGTTGAGAACAAGTACCGGCGCCTGCATAAGCAGCCTCCACAATGGGATGCATTATAGCATAACTCTTTTATCCTTCGCATGGTTGGTGTGAAAACGCGCACAATCTTTCAAGATGGTGTCGCGCGATTTGTTCGGCGAAAGCCAGCAATTCTCAATATGAAATTGCCTTTCATGTTGCATCTTGCTGAAAATCCGCCGTGGAACGCGGCTTGGGTTTAGCAAGCCAAACTGGCGGTCAAATTAAGTTGGGTAAATCTGATAGTGGAAAACGCAAAATGACGGTTGCAGAAAACGCCAACCGTGTTGCCCGCCAATAATAAAATTAGGCGGGCAGAAAAAGATAATCTGGCAGCAGTTCAACTCGTATCAATTTCAAGTCCTTTACACATAAACACAAAGAGATCATCCCAGGAATCAAACAGGAAATAACGCAACAAGGTTTCGACGTCTTGAAAGAAAGTTTGGCGCTTACGCAACACCTGTCGCAGGAGGCGATACTTTTCGTCTACCAAGCCCATGACCGTGTGAAAGAGAAAGGCAAGTAGATTCAAACTCAGCAGGACGGACGATAAATGTTGGCTGCCATGTCCAAAATTGTGTTCGAGATGATAGCCCTTGGTTTTGAGAATATTGTTATTTTCGTTTTCAATTTTCCAGCGGGCGCGCCCATCGCGCACAATGGCTTCGACGTTGTTTTCCCGTATCTCAAAATCGGTGATGAAAGCGTTTTTGTAGATGACGTCGCCTGTCTCTTCGTGGGTAATGGTCAGTGTTGCCCAGTTGACGAGCATGGCATCTTTGCCGCCGTGTAAAGGCAAGAGGTTGGCGTAGCGATAGGTGTAGATTTCTCCGTGTTTTCCATTCCAAATTCGCTTCTGATATGTCCCCAAAGTCCCCTGAGCGGCTAAAAATGCCACACTTTCATACAAATAGGGGTGCGAATCGGGCTTGCAGACCAAAATAAAGTGCAATTTCTGGTCTTTCAACGCCTGACAAAACGGTTGGCGGCTATATAAGTCATCTCCCAGAATGGTTGCATTCCGTCGCGCATAGTATGCGCCATGCGCGTTAAGCCAGCGTTTCCCCGCTGTGATTTCGCAGTCTTGTTTCTCGTGCCCGTCTTGCGGCGTGATAAATTCAGGCTCCAACGAAATCACATTTTCATTGCCTGCTTGCACAATCACGGGCGTCAACGCGCTATGAAAGTAATTGGTCTTGCCATTCGCCAATTCTCGATGACTACAATTTGAGCAGTGTATCTTTTGAGACGAGAAGTATTCTGTCCCATCCATCGCAATCAACAGACTGTTGGAATAAGAACGAAACGTGTCTACTATCCCGCTTTGTTCTAACCTTTCAAAGATGATCCGATATATCGGCGCAAGCAATTTGGGCAAGACAGGATCCAATAATTCCCGAATCTGATTGTCGCTTGGAATATTGACCATCTCAAACAGGCTTTCCGCATTACTGCGTCCTTTCCTCCTTTTCATTTCTTCTTGATGCGCCAAAAATGACGCACATTGAGTGAAAAATACCGAAAACGCTCCCATGCCCGCGTCGGCCATTTCGTATTGGCTGTTTTTTCCTTTACGCAAATCAGGAAATTCGCAACAAATCTGCTTGAGATCCCTAATTAATCGTTTTGGGGTCAATTGTTCAAACAAAATATCCGTCCAGTCGCGCAAGATTTTCTCAAAGATACCCCAGTTTACCTTATTTGGGCAGGATGGCTACTTTAGACGATTCTCATATTGAGAATTGCTGCCTCATCGCCGTATTGATCGTAAGTGGTCAAGTCCCGGATGCCGATCAGTTTGACATGACCAGTTTGTTTTGGCCCTTCGCCGGGACGTTCAGCGGCA
>JACQXV010000078.1 GCA_016208715.1 Candidatus Woesearchaeota archaeon
AGCTTGAAGTATGAAAAAAACAGGTTATTCCCTTTTCAGACTTCAGACTTCGCGCTTCAGACTTCAGAACCTACCCCTTCGGGGAAGTTCTAACCCCTTGTATTTGCTTTTTAATTATTTGTATAAGTGGATACACTTTTGATTATGAAAAAGTTTTCAATCATTTTCGCGGGAATTTTAGGATGCGCGGCCGGGGACTTGGCGGCCTCGGCAGCTGGTCCGGCGCAGCTGGTCATTGCCAGCATGACCGGCGATGTGCAGGTTTGTAGTGAAGCGAATGTCTGTTCGCCTGCGCAGGCGGGCCGGGTTTTGGTCATCGGCGAGAGCGTCAAGACCGCGGCCGGCGCCAAGGCGGTTCTTGCCTACGGCAATAAGGATAAATTTGATGTCCGCGAAAGAAGCCGGTTGATGGTGGATCAGATAACCGCCAGAGGCTCAAGATTGAATTTGTTTGTAGGAAGGCTTAAAGCCACGGTGGCGGGCGGGTTTTGGCGCAGGCGCGATGTCTCCATCGTGACGCCGGCCGGGGTCATGGCGGTGCGAGGCACAGAATTTATGCTTGACTGCGATGAGGCCGGCAACGCCAGGGTTGACGTGATTTACGGAAGAGTGGATTTTCTCCATCCCGCCACAGGCAAGAGGATGGATAATTTTATCCAAGGCGAAAGCGGCAAGATGAAAGGCCAAGGCAAACCGCCGGAAGAAAAGGCTAAGGCCGAGGAAGCGGCACGGGCCCAAGCCAAGGCGGAAGGCGAAGAAGGCGAAGAAAAGAAAGAAGAAGAGGCTAAAGCCGAGGAAGAGGCTAAGGCCGAGGAAGAGGCTAAGGCCGAGGAAGAGGCTAAGGCCGAGGAAGAGGCTAAGGCCGAGGAGAAAAAAGAGGAAGCCGAAGAACCGGCCCAAGGGCAGGAGCCTGATGTCGAGAAAGGCGAAATAGACGCGGAGTCGTTTGCCGAGGCCTTCGGCGGCGTTGAGGGTTTCCAAGGATATGTCGAGGCCAGGGAAGATAGCGACAACCTGGCCCAGGATTTTGCCGACAACGAAGCGGCCCAAGTTGCCGAGGTGGTCACCGTAGTGCGTGAAGACGATTTGACCAGCGGCCGGACTTTGCGCGACGTGCACGGCAATTTAGTGCGTGTTGAGCAAAGATTGCAAAGGCCCGACAACCAGACCCTTCAGTTCGTCAATTTTGTCAAGCGTGATGAATACCGGTACGCCGGTTATTTTGAGCCGGCTAATCTTCAAAGCGGAGAAGTTCGCCGGGACTATGCCAAGGCAAGCATTACCTTTAATATGAGCCTGCCGGCCGGCATTGCTGATTGGCCCAGCTTTTTTTCCGATAACGAAAAGACCTTGAAAGTGCAAAATGTCGAGACCATGTTGTCTAATAATACAGGCGACGACAAATATGACTATTTGAAATTTGAGGCGAGTTACAACTCGGTTAAAGACGAAATCGGAGGCATTCAATGCGCCACAGGTCTTGTTTACGGCGCCAGTTGTTTTGAGAAGACGACTATTAAAGTCAAAGATGGCTCAACAGTCGGCGAATGGCTTGTGGCGGATTTCACGTTAAGCGGTTATGACGCGGATACGGATACCCCCGGCAACCAAGAAAGCATTAAAAGGGACGGCTCCGATCCAGGCGATCTTTGGTCAACCACTCAACAGCCGCTTAAAGTTGTGAGCGAGGTCACGGATACGGATAATTTGATACCCGCCAATTCAAATTCAAGCATCCCTGATTTATGGCTTTTAACTGAAGGCTACGCCATCGGCGACAGCGGCAATATTCTTAATATCAACAATATCCTTGGACAGGACATTGCCGACCCATTCGCTTTTCTCAGGTCCATCGGCGGTGAAATGGTAATGACGACAAGAACGAGCCGGACCGACAAAGCAACCACCATTTTTAAGAGAGGCAACATTGATTTGGTGATCATTCCGGACTTGATGGTTGACATTGTTCAGAAATATGCAGGACACATTGCGGGCAGCTTCTAATAAAAATGAAATGAGTGCTTTTTTTGTCATTGCGAGAAGCGTAGCGACGAAGCAATCTCATAAAAGGCGTTTTCTTTCAATGAGATTGCCCCATGTCTGGCGCATGGGACTGCCTGCTGGACTGCCACGGGCCCTTCGGGCCCTCGCAATGACGGCTTGCGGCATCGCCGTCTTCTTTTTACCTCAGGCCGCCCAGGCCAAGGTAGATTTTGAAAGCAAAGCCATTTCCATCGGCCTGGAGATCGCCACCAATCCCGGCGGTTTCCTTTATGACCTGCATCAGATGGGCGAATCCGTGGTGCCGACGCGCACGGGCCGCAGATTCACCATCGGCGCGCAGGTGCTGCCGGCTTTACTGCCTTTTACCAACGGCAATGTTCACGGCCGCTTTAACCTTATTTCAGAACACGGCTCTTTTCCGCAGGTCGAGCTTTTCGGCGGTGTTTCAAAATTTATGGCCCTTGATTACGTTGACACCGAATCGGTCGAGGGCGCGGTCACCGGCAATCACTATGGAGTCAGCACTATGTGGTCGGCCCACCCTAAGGCCAGAATCCAACTGGCTTATGAGATCAGCACCCTAGCCGGCAAGGTGACGTTTAAGAAAAAGCCAATTGAGATTTACGGCACAAAACTTTCAGAGATCAAGGTCAATATCAAGGAGAGCTTTGTCCTGGTCGGGGCCGAGGTTTTACGCACTAATAGAAAGTATCTTTTCACCCAAATGGGCTTCGGCATGGAAAGCTCCCGGATTTTGGCCCGGATCGTTTTTGTGGGCCGGGCCTTTGACTGGGGTTTCACGGTTTATCCGGAAAGCCCTCTGGTTATTTATCCCACGATGGGATTTAGGTTTGGATATTGATGAATAAAGGATTTTTTCTTTTATTTGTCATTTGTCATTTAGCCCTTAGCCCTTCCTTATTGCGGGCTCAACAGAAAAAATTTCTGCCTTTTTACCGCTTTACTTTCGGCGAGGGGGTTTCCCTGCCTTCTAAGGGCGATTTTTTCGCCAGCCAGGACATCGGATCCCAGATCGGAAGCGTGGTTAAACCGCTCGATCGTTTGCAAATTTTCGGCCTTTATGACCTGACTTACGAAGGTCCCGGCCTTATGCGCTCAGAGGGGCGGCTTTTTACCGAACGCGCCATGCGTCATTCCTTTATGCTAGAGCCATCAGTCGAGGCCCCTTTTGTCGGCACGGTTCGCCTTAAAGGTTTTGGCATCAAAGAAAATCGCCGGTCCGGAACCAATGAAATATGGGGTAAGGGGCTTTACGACTACCAAGCCACCGGATTTTCCTTTGGCATAGACAAAGAATTTTTTGGATTTCGTTTTTCGCCTGCCTGGCGTTTTACCAAAATGATTTTTCCGAACTACACCGATCTTTTAAGGGAATTCCAATCAGGCGGCCTTAACGCGGAACTTGCCGGCGGACTAATGAATCAGAATGTTCAAGCCATTTCTCTGGGTATTTCAAGGAAGCCTTTCAGGGCCGGCGCCAGTTTAAGCGCCCAAAAGTATAAGAAGGAAAAAGTGGTCAGCTCAGGCGGTACCTATCTGAACGAAAATCAGAAAGATGAAACGACGGAATTTACCGCGGATTTTGACGCGCGTCTATGGCGCATCAGCTTGGTCCCCAATGGCGCTTACCGTATGAAGCGGTCCAATCAGAACTATCTGAGATTTGCTTATTTTGGCGACACAAATCCGACTTTTATCGCCAAAAATTACGACTATAACGAAATGAGCCTCGGAGCCAGGCTTTATTTGCATGTTACCAAGACCAAGGCTCTTTTCGGTTCAATGTCTTTAAATGACCGGATTTATCCCAACCGGGCTCCGCGCAACACCGACGGTGTCTATGCCCTCGGCGAAAAACAAAAGACAACTTGGGGAGCATGGGGCGGCGGGCTTCAATGGAAAGTCAGCGATTATTCCACCTGGAACCTCGCCTATAACATGGTTTACAGCAAATCCAACATGAAATACGAGCGTTTCATTCCTTACAATTACACCGGCCACCTTGTCGGCCTGTATCTCACCGTCGCCCCATAAATCCAAACTTTCGACTCTAGACTTTTCGTCATTCCGGCGATCCTTCGACTTCGCTCAGGATGGTGAGCCTGTCGAACCAAAGCCGGAATCCAGATCAAACTGCGAAGGCGAGTGGAAGAAATTAAAACGGGATTAATGAGGAGTTATGAACCTGTCGAAGTAAAGCAATCAGAAGCGTAGCGCAACGTATCGGCGGAGAGCTTCCCGTTAAAAAGGTTATTCTTTTCGGTTCTTATGCATGGGGCAAGCCCGGGCCTGATAGCGACGTGGATTTATTCATTATCATGAAAAGCCGTGAGCGACCCGCCCGCCGGGCGAGCCGCATTTATCAAATGCTTTATCCGCCTCCTTTTCCGATGGATATTCTGGTCCGAACCCCCCAGGAAGTACGCCGCAGAATGGCGCAGGGTGATTTTTTCATTTCAGATATTATCAAGCAAGGCAAAGTTCTCTATGAGCGGCAAACTTATTGAAGAGTGGGTCAGGAAGGCGGAGGAAGATTACGCCGCTGCCGCAGTTTTATCGCGCCAAAGAAAAAAGCTAGCGCCCGATGTCATTTGTTTTCTGGCCCAACAATGTGCGGAAAAATACCTCAAGGCATTCCTGACGGCCCACCATAAAAAGGTTCCCAAGATTCATGAATTGACCACTCTGCTCAAGATGGCGGCAGAAATTGATTCAAGCCTGCATCTGATCGGGGATTTGCTCGCTGACTTGAATTCATACGCCGTTGACTTTCGTTATCCAGGAGAAGAGGCGACCCGAGGAGAAGCCAAACACGCCTTTCGGGCCGCCACGGAAACGCGGTCTATCCTTCGGATGAAATTAAGAATTTGAATAAAGGACTCCCCTGGATAGAGGCTGTTGTCGGCAAAGAACCGCCCTGGGACTGATCAGATCGAAGACGAAATAGCAGGCACAACTTTAATGAGTTGTTGCCGTGGATTGAAACAAGCGGCTACTTGTGGCCGAAATACCCGTCCTGAAGACTGTGGCACCAGGTTTCGACTTGGACGCAGCCGAAGGCAGCGCATTCATCAATGCATGTTTCTTTTTCGTCCGGACCCTTCGAGCATCTTCGCTCGTGCCGAATACATCCAAATTTAGCGCATCTTTCATGGCAACACATCTCTGATATTTGACCAGCTTGCGACGTTTTGACTAAAGGAACCGGAAGGATTTTTTCTTTTTTTCTCTTGGAACCATGAAAAACATTTTCAGTTCTTTGAACGCCTTTTTCGAGGCCATTGATGCCACCACCGATTTCAGAGGAAACGACCGCAACGAACATAAACGCCATTAAGACATTTGGCAATAGTTTGGTTTTCACTATTTTTTATGAACCTCCTTAATAATTATCGTTCTGGATTCGGTATCGTCTTCCTGTGATACCAAACGGAATTGAGCATTTGAATCCGAGCAAGTTTCCGTTCTTGTGTAAATATAAGTTGTGCCATGTTGGGCGATTGTTTCCTCCATGCATTTTTGAATCGTGCGATTGGCACCGGCTGCGCCTGACCGGCGTTGTTCGCTATTACCGGGAAGTTTTAGGTCAACATTCGAGTAACGACAGCCACCGAAAAGCAAAGCCGCAAAAATTGCCTGCCGCGCCCCTCTCATGGTTTTAGACCAAAAAAACTCAGGACAAAGTCATGCATACAACCTCCTGTGAATACGACGGTGTTCCCCCTCGGCCCCATTTTTATGAGTTCAGCAGTTTTAATATAAAATCGTGCCAACATCCACCGCATAGGGTTAACACGGCATTATTGATGGTATGCACAATGACCGGGGCAATTAGAGAGCCTGTTTTCATGTAAGACCAACCAAAAAAAAGGCCGGAAATGAAATGCGCCGGAAAGGAACTCAAGTTGCCGTGACCAAGGCTGAAGAAAAAACTGCTCAATGCCAGAGCCTTGGCCGGTCTTTTGTATTTCCTTAAGGCCATATTGTAAATAAGCCCTCTATAAAAGAATTCCTCGTAAATACCTGCGCTGATGACCATGGCTTGATAGGAATATTTATAGCCGGGAATAAGCTCGTATCCTGCAAAATGAAGCGAAAATGCCTCCATGATGTCCTTGTGCCCCAAAGAAGAAAGGAACAGGTGCAAAGGCCCTGCCAGCCAAAAATTGATTTTAACGGCATGATCCATAAATGCATTCAAGAGAAGGTAGCATGGCGCGAGGCCGATGCCCAAAAGAATCCCCTTGCGCCAATTCTTAAGAATGACGGTCTTAAAATCCAAGTAAGGCCAGTAAAGGAGAACGCCCAAAATAAGAGGCGTTATCGGATAATTGGCAACAGCATAGAAATACGACATGGCCAATCCATATGTTTTCGGCCAAACTCCGCCGATGCAGGCCACTCCGATCAAAAACTGGATTAAAAAAAGTGAGGACGGGGATTCCCTTGTTTTTTGCCATTCACTTGAAGCTTTTTGAAATAAACTGGAAAGCACATTCCAAATCGGAAGTCTCCGACTGCCTATTTTGGAAAGGCAGCCGGAGACATCTATCGCCGGAATCAACGGTGTTTTTCCTTTGTTTAGGAGCATACGTGGGTGCAGGATTCGTGGCAGTCCGACACTGTGCTGACCTCCATACTGCACGTTACCCCTCCGGTTCCAGCTGTCACGCAGACCCTTGTTGTTACTTGTCTTGGCGTGCATACTGTGCGGCAGGAGTCAGAGCATTCGAAGCACTGGGGCCCATTGCAACGTCTGTAGCTGTGGGCTATCCGCACCGGCAAGTCGCCCAGAACGTCAAGGGCTTGATCTTCCGCGCTCGGGATCGTAAAAAGCGGAACAGGTTCCGGTTCTCCCGGCCGCACCGGCAAGGGCTTAACTTTTTCCTCGGCTTGCGGCAAGCGCACCGGCAGGATGCGTACTTTTTTCGGTCTTGCGCCATGAAAAGCGCTTTCGATATTTTGCGCTTCTTTTTCCGTTTGTTCCGACTGACCGGCCCAGCAGGGAAGTGTCAGGGCCAGAATAGCCGTCGCGAGCATTGTTTTCATTGTTTTTACTGTCCTCCTATTCGTCATCATTCGTATGCTTGAGCGCCTGAGGCGCCCACTATCCAAACAGGCAATTTATTTACCAGCAGGAACGGTTATTCAAATTGCCGCAGCTTTAAACAGGAAATTACCGTCGAGCACAGCGGGTTTTTTAATCGAAATTTATGGTCAAGTCTCCAGAGCAAGTCAGCTCAAAATTACCTCATTTAAGAATAAATAAGTTGCAATTTGATATATTTATTTGCTAAAGTAGCTCCATGAACAAACTCAAGAACGTTTCGGGCCAGGACAGGCGCGAATTTTTGGAGCTCGTGGCCCAGCAGGCCGAGAAACTTGCCCAAGCGATCGCGGTAGCCAAAGTTTTAAAAGAATGAAGTCGTGGTATAATTTTTAAAAATCATAATTCATTAAGCGGAGGTGTTATGGAAGACAAACTTGAAGAATTGATGTCCCAATTGGATGCCATCATTGTCCTTTGCGAAGATAAGCATATTGAGCCAGACATCCCGGCTCCCACGACATGGCTTGGCCATGGCGCGGGATGCGAATCGCCATCTCAACTTATTCGATTATTTAGTCGACGCCCCCCATTTAATCCGTCGTGGATTATGGAATTTTGTGCGATATCGGTATAGATTAAAAAATACGCATCAAGAATTTTAATCTCTACCCCCTCCTCGACCGGCCGTATGGTTTTTTTGTGTCCCGATTTTATGAGAATTGGCGGGCGAATTCAGGTCATATTGGATTCAGCAGGATTGGGTCATAATACAAGGAAAAACAAATCGTAAGCAGTCATAAATGCGCAAAGATAAAGTTACATTGGTCCAGCCGCCGCTTGATTCTGCTTTTGGGATCGGCATTCCCTTGGGGCTTTTAACCCTGGCGACTGCTCTAGAACAGACGGGGATAACACCATATATTTTGGATTTTGCCTTAGAAATATTTTCCAAACGTCTTACCATTAATCATGGCGGATTGGATTTTTGCGTTGAGGCAATTCTAAAAACTGAACCCAAGGTTATTGGTTTTAACATTCAATGCGCATCTCTGCCCATAGTTTTGGCAATTATTAAGCGACTAAAAAAATACACCTCAGCCAAAATCGTACTCGGAGGACCGCAAAGTCTGGCGTTCGTTGATCAAGATTTAGCGTCTGTGCAAAACATGTTACACATTGATTGCATATTTAGGGTCTTCTGCAAAGCAAGTGGGTAAAAACTGCATAAAAAATTATCCATTCACGAGGGAGATTTGGCTTTTTTAAGGGCCAAAAAATCTGGCATGATTTCGGAATGCAAAATGCGCGACCCCGTTTTCTTTCTTCCCCTCGCCCCGCGCAGCGGGGAGAGGGCAGGGTGAGGGGTGTTCTGAGGCCCCAATGGCGCAGCCATACGAAAACGCAAGACATTAAATTGCGCGGCTACGCGCGGC
>JACQXV010000049.1 GCA_016208715.1 Candidatus Woesearchaeota archaeon
ACTGTTGATACGCGCGGTCCGGTGGGTAGTTTGAGTTTGGTGCCTTTGGTTGTTCGTGATGGTGCGCGGTTTTTGATGAAGTATGTGGGTGTTGAGAGTTCGCTTAATGTGAGTGTGAATACTAGTCCGGTTGATTCTAATGGTGTAGTGGTTCAGTTGAATGATACTGACTTAAATGGAGTGTATGAAGCAAACTACACGATAACTGAAAGCAACACACGCAACGACGGAAATTACACACTAACCGCAATAATACGCGACAACACACGCAACACACTAAACACAACCGCAACCATCACACTCGACAACAGCAACCCAACAGGCTCCATAACAATCATCGGCATAAACGGCACAAAACTAACAGGATCACCAAACGTCATCCTCAACCTATCTTTCAACGACACAAACAACCTAGCAGGCTGCCGCTTCACAAACGACAACCTAAGCCTACTAAACTTTTCAACACTAGAAACCTGCCTATCAACAAAACCCTGGATCCTGAGCGCAAATGAAGGTAATAAAACAGTTTTTGCTGAATTCTTAGACGTTGCAGGTAATAGCTTAATAGTGAATGACAGTATTGAGTACTATTTCATACAAGATTACACTGCTCCAACCAAGCCAATAGTTTATGATGGTTCAGCAGGTGATGATATAGACTGGTGGAATGATAACACTAGTCTTTCAGCACATTGGTTCAATAGCACAGATGACATAAGCGCAGTCTTCTATAAATACCGTATCAGAGTTAATGCAACAGTAATTAATGGAAGTTTAGTGAACAGTTCAGGTTGTATTCCAATAGACTGTAACTTCACTGACGTAGGCCGGGACACAGCGGTTACACGTTTAAATTTATCTCTCGTTGAAGGATCAAATTATTCTTTTGAAATTGAAACATTTAACCCATTTAACATCAGTGCTGGCAGTGCATTCAGTGACGGGGTAACAATTGACATCACCGTGCCAGATTTACCTACAATTAACAGTTCAACACACGCTATCAACACGTCGACGGCAAACAATAGCCCGGCATTCAATTGGTCGGCAACTGACGTCCTCGGCGGTGCTGTCAGAAGCGGAGTAACTGGCTACAGTTGGATCCTAGACACACACCCAGGCACAGCCCCAGATGATGCTCTTGAGGCGCGATTTGAAGAGCCCTTGGCAAGCTTAGCCAATAACGGGTTTAGTCAGACGTTGAAAGGCAACGGAACGGGCTCCGCGTTTTCAGTCTTTACAGAATTGGAAACCAACGTGACGCGGGGAGACACGCTCAAGGTACGGCTTGCGCTCGCGGAGAGCGGCGCTGATGCACGTGATACAATAGTGATAGACGTGTACGCGATTCGCAAGGGCGAAACCGATGGCGCATCAGCCTTTGTCTACAATGAGACTGCGAACGCCATCAGTGATGTGGTGCGTCTCCAAAAGGATATCGCTTACGCAGAGGACCTCGAGGATGCTGCGATCTATTCTGCAGACCTCGTGATTAATCAATCTTTTAATGGTTCAAGCGATGCAATTTACATGGTTGTCGCTGGACTAACCTTTGACGATGACAACAAGAATAACATTTCCATTGCCGCAACAAACGACGTTTCAAGAATAGACAACTCTACAAAAAATTTCTTTTGCCCTGAGAGCGGCTCGTGCACAGAGAACACATCAACGCGAGATTACGCGATCGGAGTGAACCGAGTTGAAAATGGGACGATGTTCAAGACACAGTATCAGGACCTGGCGGACGGAACGTATTATTTCCATGCCAAGGCAAAAGACTTGGCCGGTAATTTTGGCGGCACGTCGCACTACAAGATTATCATCGATAAAGTTTTTGGCACAGACATCTCCATCACCGACCCTGATACGGGAAGGGCATTCACGATTTCGAATATCAGCGTGTCAGTGCTCGTTTCAGCTTCTGCAAATGTATTCGCGGCTGTCAGGCACCCGGATGGCAGCAATTCCACGAGCTCGACGGTTTCTGTCAACACAACATACACATTCACAAATCTGGTTCTTGAGAATGGAACGAACGAAATCTTTGCTGTTGGCAGCGACTCAAATAACCTGACGGCAACCTCGCGAAGTGTGTTCGTAATTTTTGGCGAATCGACCGTTCCAATCACAAATAAGACATTAATTGTGAGTTATTCGGTGTCGGGATCCGCAACGACGCACATGGCATACGTTACTTCTGCAAGCGATGCGATCGGACTCGCGTCTGAGAACGATGCAGCAACCGTTGCAGCTAGCGGTGCTCCTTGCTCTGCAGGCCTCTGCGTCCGTTCAGATACGTCAGTGATTCCCACAAAGATATTCATGACCGGCCCATTGTTTAATCCTACAGCGATTGAAGAGGATTTGGGCGATAATGACTTCCTCGATCGCATCAATCCAATGTTTGGGTTCACGCGCAAGAATGACAAGTTCGTGATCAGAAGCGAATTGCGTTACAGGAACATTTATTTGTCCGGAGACCGTAAGATCAATCCCGGAAAGTATGTACTAGTCATCAATGACCTGGGTGAAGGAGTGGGAGGAAAAGAGAATATTTCGGTCACGGTGATTTAATGATGCTCTTATTATATACACATATACACATTGCGAAGGAACACACGAGAAAAACACCACAGAAAATGCTCTTTTCCAGGCAGATACTATTCCAAGGATTCAAAGGAAAAAAAGCGCAGTTTTATATATTTACAGCCCTGATATTGATCGCGTATACTGCAACATTGCTGCGTCCACAGCAGCTTATGATGCCGCCGTCAAAAGTTTTTGCTGAAGTGAACGGAAATTTTGCAAGAGAAGGAAAAGAGGTCATCAATAATGCATTATTCGAGCAAGCGAACGTGTCAAGAGAGTACACGCGCTTTGTGGATCGATTTGTTGCATATGCAATGCTTCGTGGGATTGACTTGGAAGTCTTTTCGATTCTTGTTGATGGAGGACAGATTCATATTTCAAACAGACTTAAAAAAGACGCTTCACTTCTTGGGAGGAGTGAAATCATTGGTGTTGGAGGCGAATTGACGATTCCAAAGAACGTCACGGTGCTCACGATAAATGCTCCAGCAGATGTCCAACACCCAAACATCTATGCGTTTAATATAACCTCTGAAAGAACACAAGTGATGTCGTTTACACGGGTACAAGTGCGAGAAAACAACAAAGTATTCGTCAACACGTAACTCGATTCAGTTCGCAAGCGTGTGCAAGACTGGCGCATTTGCCGTCGAGAAATTGAGAACGGTGACTATGATTAAAAAAGAGGCAGCCCCTAATGCACAAAAGCACGCACAAAAAGGGCGGATCGGCAAACGTGCGGCAAGCGTCTGGATTGCCTATGTTTTACTTGTGGCCTTTGTGGTGTCGCTGAGCGCGGTTATGTTCAGTTTCATGACTGATTATACCCGTTCGGCCACAAAAGACATCAAAAAAACTGTTTTTAACACTGAGGAGTGCCGTTCCGTCTCTCTGAGCGTTGAATCAGCTTGCTTTGCATCGCAAGTTTTAAATATCACGGTGCAGAATAGGAACTACTTGAGAATTGATAAGCTCGACTTTCATTTATATGATCTTGCCAAAAAACCGCAGGCGTTCAATGTTACAAATGTAACTATGAACCCAAACCGGCAAAAGGTCGTTACATTAAATACGGGAATGAGCCAATTAGGTTTTGTAGAGGTTGTTCCCGTCATCTTAAAGCAGGCTCCAGAAGGGCTGTTTGAGATAGTTTGTTCAGACCGTAAAGCAAGCACGACATCGTTCAATTCAAGCTGTTAATGTGCTTCAAGCTGTGAATGATGCCTGTTGCGTGCACCTACATTGTGTATTTAAACTGCGCAATTAATGCGATGCAATTCCACCAGTCGTTGCTGTGCTCAAACTTACGAACGTAAGTGAGTATGTGGGACTGGTTGGTGATCGCGAGCTTTTGACGCCCGCATTGCACGTTTAGTGTGCGGTGGTGCCGTCCAAAAAGGAGGTTGTAGATGATGCAAAAAAAAAGTGAGTTGCACACTTCAAGTATTTCAAAAAGTCTTTCTAGCGTGGAACAATCCATCATTAATCTGGAGGTTGAAAAATCCCGCATTAATCGCGAAAAGTCTATTTTGGTCATGAACAAAAGTCTTGTTCTCTATTTTGTGTTTATGTTTGTCGCGATCCTTGGATTCATAAATGGGTACATCAATCGCACGCTTCTCAATGTCTTGATCGTGATGGGCCTGTGTGTGCTTATTATTGGCACTGTCCCGTACGTTAAGACAATGCATGAAGAAGAGAAACGTCTCAACGAACTCATTGTAAGAATTAGTAGGTAAATTAGTAGGTAATATTCCTGAGGTGATTATCACATGAGAATGTTCCGGGCCGCATTGAAGAGCAAGAAGGGAGTGTCTCCCTTAATCGCAACGGTGCTACTTATCGCGTTTGCTGTCGCACTTGGTGCAGTAGTGATGAACTGGGGCAGGGGCTATGTCGAAGACACTGCTCAGGTCGCGCGCCAGAAATCTGATGCGGAAGTAAAATGCTCAACAGACGTCGACATCGATTTTGTAACGATTGATAATGTGCCTCAGGTCTGCTTTAATACAAGCGATACTCTGAATCCGGGAGGAGCTTCAGGGAATGATACCGTTCTATTCATACTTGAGAATAAAAAGGATTCAACGATTGAGCGTCTGCAGCTTAGACTGATTGGATCAACTTCGAAGGTGCCGGTAGTGCGTGATCTTGGGAATTGGTCCAAGCTTCTTGGAGCGGAAGCACGGCTGTTTAACATAACCTACCCTGAATCAAGAGGTACACCGCCAAGCCAGTTGCGTGTAATACCTGTCATTAAGTCTGCAGGCCAGGAAGTGGTGTGTGCCGCGAATGGAAAAAGCGCGATTGATATCAAGGATTGCAGTGCTGTTTTCACTTAATTAACTCAGCATTAGAGTTCGTATGCAAGCAGCATACACGAAGTATGCGCGCGCGAGCAGGAATAAATAAATCAGATAAATAAATCAGGAATGAAGAATAAATCAGGAATGAAGAAATGAGAAATGGTGGAGGGCGATGGAAGGACGCGCGAGAAAAGTAAGCGTCCTTATTTTCCTCTTTGGTATATTTGTGATGCTTGGAGTGATCCTGGGTGGTTGGCTCTACAGCATGTACACAACCAACATTGGATTCACTAATAAAGCGACGACCTCTGCATTGCGTTGTGGTGATTACTCGTTTACAGTAGAGAGTATTGCCTTTGATCCTGCAAAGAAAGTATTAAGTTTCACTATTACGAATAGTTTGGGAGATCGGTTTGATTCCATTGTCGTCGAATCCGGCCAGGCAAAGCATACTGTGAACCTCACAGAGCTCGTTCAGGCTGATACAGAGACGGTGAGCATCCCGCTTGAAATAGAACGGGAAGTGCTCATTTATCCGCGAGGGTGTCGTGAAAACAATGCAAAGAGGTTCTCGATACGATGAAGAAGAAAGGAGACATCTGGATAGCGGCGATCCTGTACATCCTCATCATTACCGTCGTCTTGACTCTTGTTCTCCAAGCAGGGGTGCCCATCATCAATGATCTACAAGACAAGACAACATTCACAAGATCAAAAAACACGTTTCTTCGATTGAATCAGCAGATCATCGATATCAGTCAGGAGGGTGCGGGATCACAACGCGTGATTCCTATAGAAGTTGAGAAGGGCAATCTTGAGTTGTCTGGCGGCTCTCTCAAATGGGATTTGCGTACGGGCGCAAAGATCCTTGAACCCGGTCAGGAGATCGATCTTGGAAATCTGTTTATCACATCAAATGCGGACGTGACTGCTGGTTCGGTAACGTCAAGCGTTTACACCTTGCAAAATAGCCTGCTGCTCGCGAATTTTACCCGCTGTGAGGCTCGTACTACTTGCACATTCGCTTCATCAAATCTTCTCCAGAAGATTCGTTTTCGCAATCCAGACACGGGCGCATTCTCGACAACGAGTGGAACATTCAATGTAGAGTTTGGCCAGGGAGCGTGGAATTTCTCTGGTTTCTCAAAGCTTGAAGACGCAGGAGATAATCTGGGATCTGCAAGCGTCCTCTATTATGTGAATAACACAAATATGACAAATTCATCTGTTTTTACGGTTATTGAGTTCACGCTTGGAAGCAATCGTGATTTTATGACGGTGAGGATTCGATGAAAACAGTCTGCTACAGTAGGCCTCAGCAGTTCACGTTCATGAGGTGTGTGTAATGCCCCTTCCTTTTTTCCGCCGGGACTATGGTGCCGCACAAAAATCGCAGCGCGCTCAAAATAAGGAAGACTTGGCCGCATTTGACGCTCCGCTCCCTTCTCAAGTGAATCCTGCTCCAAATCAGCTTGCATCTTCAGGTGTGGTGATGACAGTTGCGGCCGCAGCAGCTGCGGATCCGGCAGCAGCGGCTTCAACAGTGGGCCAAGCACTGATGCCGGGCGCCGCTGAAGCAAAACTGGCAGAAGCGACCTCAGTTTTACAGCCTCAAGTACAGCCTCCTGCTCTCGAAGTGAAAAAGGAAACGGGAGCCGTGCAGCCTGAGGCTGGCGAAGTGGTGGCTTTTGCTGGACCGGCACAAGAGCCTTCAGAAGATGCTTTCTATATCGACATGCGCCCCCGTCTTGTCAAGTTGCCTCCATTTGAGCGAAGAAAGGAAATCAATGTCCGCTATCCGTTATTGCCTCCATATGCGTTTGCTCACATTTATTGGGATGGCAAAGTGAATGAGCTCCGCTATGTTGTCGAGGAGCCTGTTCTTGATGATACAGAGCGCGAACTGCTTGAATTGATTCAGTTGGGTCTTGAGGAGATGATCAATATCAGTTTTGTACGTGCGACAAAAACGAACATTCTCTTGCAATACCTTGAGCGTAATGTGCAGAGCATCCTCATTGAGCTCGGGACAAAAGTGAACAAGAAAACGTATTTCAAGCTGATGTATTATATCTATCGTGATTCGGTAGGTCTCAACGAGATTGAGCCGCTGATGAACGATTATTATGTGGAGGATATCGAGTGCAATGGTCTTAATTTTCCCATTTATGTGGTTCACAGGAAGTATCAGAACCTGCGTACGAATATTGAATTCAAGGCAGCGCAGTACCTGACTGATTTTGTTGAAAAACTTGCGCAGAAGAGCGGACGTTATGTCTCTTACGCCAAGCCGCTTCTGGATGGTACGCTTCCTGATGGGTCGCGCGTCAACGCGACATACACTGAGGATATCACGACAAGAGGCCCTACATTTACCATCCGTAAGTTTACGAAGGATCCTTGGACTCCAGTTAATTTGATCCAACAGAATACGGCAAGCGCTGAATCGTTTGCATTCATCTGGATGGTTATTGAGAACAAGTTTAACGTCATGACTGTGGGGGAGACTGGATCAGGGAAGACGACGTTCATGAATTGCATTGCAGCATTCATTCCTCCTGAGGCGCGCATTTGTTCGATAGAGGATACACGCGAAATCAATCTTGCACACAGCAACTGGCTTCCCGCAGTGACGCGCAGCGGCTTTGGAATTCCGAACATTATCGGAGAGCAGTATGGCGAGATCAGCTTGTTTGATCTGCTGCGTGAGACATTCCGTCAGAATCCTGATTACGTGATCGTGGGCGAAGTGCGCGGCAAAGAAGCGTACGTCTTGTTCCAGGGAATGGCATCAGGCCATCCGTCGTTCTCAACATTCCACGCGGCGTCGGTCGATACGCTTGTTAAAAGACTCGAGACTCCGCCGATCAATCTTTCACCATCGCTTGTCGAATCGCTTGATGTCGTGATCCCGACCGCGCACATCAAGGACGTTTCAAAAAATTTTCGGCGCATGAAGGAGATCGATGAGATAGTCGAAGTGACTGAAGAGCTCGGAAAGGCCAAATTCTCCCCATTCATTGAATGGGATCCGCTAAAGGACGACTTCAAGATAAAGAACCATTCTATAATATTCGACAAGATCACCAAACGCACAGGCAAAACTTATGAGGAGTTGATGACGGAGCTGAAGCGGCGTGCCAAGCTATTGACATATCTTGCGCAAAAGGACATGGCAAACTTTCTGCTCTTTAATGAGATCATCAATGATTACTACAAAGATGCGGAAAAGGTGCTCCAGAGGTTCAATCTTCTTTAAGAAAAGAGCGAGGAGAGGCCGCGAACGAAGCGAGAATGTGCGGACCCGGATCATGACACTGAACCCGGTTACCTGACGGGGGTTGACGTTGAAAAAACGGCGTTTACATCAAATTGCAGCACTCGAAGAAAGTATGAAAGAGATCGCATTAGTGGCTGAACTTTATGAAAGCACGCTCGAAAAACCGCCAAGATCAAAAGAAGAAGCAGAAGCCCGTGCGTTGGAGGCAAGATTCGCCCGTGAGCGGATGCTCAAACTCTCATTACACGCACGCCACCTCATCACTGAGTTGGAAGCGAAAGACGTTCCACGATGAATGGAAAACGCTTCATGAGCCAAATGCCTTTAGGCATGACCGACCATGAAAGATGTCAAACTCCTTACGCAGAAAGTCATAGACTTGCTTGATGAGCTTGAACGCTATCAGTATTATAAAGAACAATTTCTTCTTGCCGTAAATAATTTGTTTAATGAGTATCAGCGCGGGCATTACACCTATTTTCAGTATGAACAGGAACTAAAGAAGATTCTCAAGGATAAGACGCGCGAGGAATGGCTTGAGTACTACAATGCTTACTTGTATTCGCTGCTCAAAAGTATCGAGGCGTACAACGATCAGATATTCTATGATGTGTACCAGGACAGGCGGTTTGAAGAGCTCGGCAAAAAAGAAATTTCCGTAATTGAAAAAATAGCAGCTCCAGCAGAAGTTCTCCCGCACATAAAGAGGAAAGTCGTCCTACAACCGCTGAAAGCAAAACCTCCAAAAGAGGCGTTCATCGAGCCGATTCCAGGGCTTCCAAAGGAACCAACGGTCTCGCCCGTTGCTGAACTGCGTCTTGAAAAACCGACGCCTTCCATTGTCACACGAGTAAGATTATTCTTCCGAAGACTTTTTGCACGGCGAGAGATTGAACGTGAAGTAGCAAAAGTTAAAGGCGTTCCCGAAGAGCTTGCAAAAAGCCTTGCGCAGAAGGCGAAACCCAAAAAGGTTGCTGCGTCGTTGATGGAACTTGTCAAGAAGCCAAAGGAAGCTTTGCTTGGCGCACCTCCTGCTGCAAAAGAAGCAGCGGGAGCGGTGGGGTTTGGTGCAGGATTTGGGTGGTGGTTTGTCCAGGCACTGCGCGGACGCCGAAAGGAGACAGCCTTCACGGATAAAAAAGTTGAGTTTGAAACTTCAACCGTGCGTTCAGAGGCCTTGCGCCGTAAAGTCGCGCCGGAATTGCGTGCGCAAGTCGAAGAGATTACTGCTACAGCATTGACTGAAGAGGCGCGCAGGATTAAGAGCATTCTCGAGAAGCGCAAGGCACTCAAGATTTACCAGCCATCTTTCTTCGGGGCGCTTGCCAATGTGACGATTAAGAAAATTAGTCTGTGGTTGCTTGACAATTTTCCGAACTTCTTTAAGGAACTGTATCAGACTCTGCGTTTGGCAAACATTAAGATCCTTTCAAATACGTATGTGAACATAATGGTGTTTGGCGTAATTTCGGCATTTATTGTGGGATTGTTTTTGTTTGTTATTATTTTTTCATTCCTTGATTTGCCATTGAGGGTGCTTTTTGTAAGAACAGCCACGATGGCATTTCTGCTCTCGCTCGTGACTTTTGCAGGATTCTATAGTTATCCGACTGCAAAGATGAAGAACCGTCGCAAGTCCATCAATACGAATTTATCGTTCGTGATCAATCACATGGGCGCTGTTGCCTCATCGGGGGTTCCTCCCACAAAGATGTTCAAGCTCATCGCGCAGTCGACTGAGTATGGGGAGGTTTCTGTCGAGATCGAGAAGATTGTGAATTACGTCGAGGTCTTTGGGTATGATGTGCTCACCGCAATCAAGACGGTAGCCGCCACGACGCCTTCGCCAGCGTTCAAGGAATTTTTTGAAGGAATGATCTCCACGACACAAAGCGGCGGTGATATCAAGGCGTATCTTTCGCAAAAAGCGAAGGAAGCGATGCTCACGTATAAGCTTGACCGCAAGAAATACACCGAGACGATTTCCACCTATTCGGACATTTACACAGGAATACTCATCGCTGCACCGCTCTTTTTTGTGGCCGCACTTTCGCTGGTCAGCCTCTTAGGCGGCAAAGTTGGTGGCGTCGACGTAAACATCATTACAGTCGTTGGAACGTACATGGTGATCCCCGTTCTCAATATCTGCTTCATCACTTTCCTTGAACTTACGCAACCCGAGGTCTAAAACGCGAACAATTAACCAGATGAAGTATAAGTATAACAATAATAAGTATAACAATAACCAATGGTAAACATCGAACAACGCCACATTGTTGGAATCGTTATAGGAGTACTGATCCTGATAGCTGATTTTCTGTTCTTTGTGAAAACTCCCTGGTTAATTCCACTGATCGTGATCGCGCTCACGATGGGCTGGAGCCAGTTCTGGATTGACTTTTTCGTGAATCGACGCAAGCAAAAGGATATCGAAGAGAGATTTCCTGACTTTGTGCGTAATCTGGTTGGAGCGATTAAGTCCGGAATGCCGGTGTCAAAAGCAATTATTTATGTTTCTCGATCAGATTATGGCGCCCTCACGACTCACGTGGTGAAGCTCGCGAATCAGTGCGAGTGGTCGATCCCAGTGCACAAGGCGCTGACGAATTTCTCTGCGGAGACAAAAAATCCGGTGATCAAGCGCGCCATTTCAACCGTTATTGAGGCAGAGCAGTCTGGCGGAAATATAGAAGATGTTCTTGAGACGATCACGTCCTCTGTTATAGAGATCAAGCGCATCAAGCTTGAGCGGCAGGCGAGCATTCACGGACAGCTCGTGCAAAGCTACGTGATCTTTATTGTATTCCTGGGCGTCATGATTGTTATTCAGAACCTGCTCATCCCATACATTGCAGACATTCAGACAAAGGGGGCTACTGAATTTGGTGCGGGAGAGGAGACAGTTCAATTGCAGAGTGGAGGTGCCCTTGCCGCACTGCTTCAAAAAGTAGAGATGGATTACAGTTCTCCCAAGGCACTTATCCTCTCATTTACTCGGTGGTTGACAAGCATTCGTGGCGTGTTCTTGATGCTTGCGCTCATCCAAGCTCTCTTTGCGGGGCTTGTCCTGGGAAAACTTGCAGAGGGAGAGATCCGCGCAGGAGTCAAGCACTCCCTCATCCTCATGACGATCGCATTCTTTGTCATCAGCCTTGCGCAGGGGGCACTGACGTATGGGAAATGAGAAATAAAAGTGCTTTTTGTTGGCGCTATAAGCGAAGGTTTTGCCGGAAAATGAAACTTTTTATACGTTTTTTATCGCCAGTCTGAAATCATTTAAGAACAGGCCGCGGTATTTAGAAACTTTTATTAATCTAACACGCTTTTTACCGTAAATTGAGGTGTCTTGTATGAATAAGAGGTGTGATTGTCCTGACGTGTGCCAAGAGCATCCTGGGGAGAGCTTTGAGTCGCTCATACAAAAGGGACTCATCTGCGAAGCCTGCACAAGAAATTATAATGCATTCTTACAAGATTAGGCTATAGCAACATATAAAAGCAATTTCTGTTTTCTGTGTTGTATGCTGACAAAAGAGGAGTCCCGAAAGGCCGTCAAAGCCTTGCTTGATACGTATCATAAACTTGAGTCTTCTGGTGAGCTTCTCAAACGTTATGGTAAGGGGAAGGAAGCCAACACGAAAAAAGATTTTATTGAGCCGCTGTTTGAAGCTTTGAATTGGATGGTTCGTGATTCAAGCGAAGTTTCTGCTGAAGAGGCAGTGGTGGGTGGCGAGGTTGACTATGGCTTCTTTGTTGATGGTATCTCAAAGTTCTTTGTAGAAGCCAAGCCGATTGGCGAGCCGCTTATTGAAAAACATAAGAAACAAGCTCTTAACTATGGAATTAACCGCTGCGTTCCTCTTGTCGTGTTGACGAATTTCAAGGAAGTTATGGTTTTTGGATGTGAATGGCGTGAGGATCAGGTCTGGAAAAACCAGCTGTCGACAACAATTGACATTTTTCAGCTCTTCGAGAATTTTGATGATTTGTGGCTGCTCAGCAAAAACTCGTTTTTGGACGGTTCTGTTGACAAGTATCTTGAGAGCAAGCGCGGCAGGCGTCCGCGCCAGCTCGTCAATGACTTGCTGCTGCAGAAGATGTTGGAGTGGCGCCGCATGCTCACGAATGACTTATCAAGGAAGTGCGGCGCAAAGCATGCTCCAGAGGACATCGATGAACACGTGCAGCGGCTTCTTGTAAGGTTTTTGTTCATCCGAAATTGCGAAGACCGTAATTTCGAGGAGCCGAAGTTGCTGCCCGCTTTTTACGCGCATAAAGACAAGAAGAAAAACATCGTCAGGCTGTTGCACAAGATCTTTGATCATTATGATCAGAATTACGACAGCAGTCTTTTTCGGCAGGACGATCTCGACAAGGTCGAAGTCGACGACTCAATCCTGTCAAAAGTGCTCTGGGAGCTTTACTTTACTCCTGAGGATTATCGGTATAATTTTAAGGTAATCCCGAAGGACATCATGGGCCATTTGTACGAGCAGTATCTTGGTCACGTCCTGAAGAAACCAGGGACGAAATTAAAGGCAGGAACTGCCCATCGGAAAGAACAGGGGATTTACTACACGCCTACCTACATTGTCGATTACATTGTGAAGAATACGCTTGGCGAACTGCTGAAGGAAAAGAAGGTTGATCCTGAGAAGTTGCGCGTGTTGGATCCTGCTTGTGGTTCCGGCTCATTCTTGATTCGAGCTTTTGACGTGCTCAACGACTATTGGGCGAAGAAGGATAAGGATTTCACCCAGACGCGCCTGGATGTGAAGGGAGAGGCCGTTACGTACAGCAGGAAAGTAAAGATTCTCCAAGATAATATTTTTGGTGTTGACCTCGACAGGCAAGCGGTGGAGATCGCCCAACTGAATTTGCTTCTTAAGCTTGCTGAAAAGAGACAGCGGCTTCCCGTCCTTGAGCAGAACATCAAATGCGGCAACTCCCTGATCGATAATGAAACGGTCGCAGGAGACAAGGCCTTCAAGTGGGAAGACCAGTTCAAGGACATCATAAAGCAAGGCGGGTTTGATGTGGTGATCGGGAATCCGCCTTACATATCTAATTGGTCATTGACAGCGGTCGATAGAAACGTGGTGAAATTCTTAGAAAGACAGTATTCAGATGTTGCTTATGGACACTGGGACATTTATATTTTATTCATAAGAAAAGCTTTTGATTTACTTAAGGAGGGGGGTTTTCTGTCATTTATCGTTCCATCTTCCTTTGCAAAAGAAAAATATGGTTTAAAACTGAGAGAGTTCATTACAAAGAATTTTTTTATTGTTTCTCTTGCAGAATTCGGTACAGAAGCAATATTTGAAGGTGTGGCGAGGCAGTATGTCATCTTTGTAGTTCAAAAAAAGACGGCAAACACCAGAAAAACAAGCGTTGTCAAGTTTAGAAATTCAAAATTCGAACAATCTCATTACATCTCACAGAATAATTTTCTGAATTTTCACAACTTTACTTTTCGAACAGATTTGGAAGATTTCGAGTTGGCGATTTTAAACAAGATTTCATCAACAAGGTGTTTTATTGGCAACATTTGCTGCGTGAACGTGGGTGTCGTTGCCCATAGTAAAGCAAGCTCTGGAGAAAAGTTTAGAAAAAAGGACGTTATTTCTGATCATCACACCGAAGGATCTAAGAAATATGTTGAAGGAAAGGATATCTCAAGATACTCCGTTGAATGGAATAAACACTACCTTGATTATGGACGCAAGAAGGATTTCTTTCACAGACCGAAGTTTCCGGAGCTTTTTGAAAGTGACAAAATTATTATTCGAAGAGTGAGCGGGGAGAAAAATTCTATTTTAGCTGCTTTCGACGATCAACAGCTCTATACCAATGATAATTTAATAATTATTGTTCCCTGGAACGAACAACTTATAAAACTACAGTCTCCCGAGAAGAAGTGGCGGGTACTAAAGCCCTATAATGCGTTTTCACTAAAGTACCTTCTTGGAATTTTGAATTCGAAGTTAATTGCCTTTTATTTTAGTAAGATGATCGCAACAGGCACATTACAAGGAACATACACGGGCATCTATCCAGAGGATATACGGTCGATTCCTATAAAACACCTTGCAAAATCAGAGCAGGAGAGTTTGATTACGTTAGTGGATTCCATACGTTCTCTTCATAAAACTTTGCGTCACACGCCTGAAAACTCACAGAACAAAGAAGAAATCAAGAAAACCGATTCCGAGATCGACGCCATCGTCTACAAGTTATACGGCATCACCGAATCTGAAAAGAAGATCATTGAAGAAAGCCTGAACTCCTGATGGTCAAGATCGTCCTATTCCTCAACAAATCCGTAGAACAGAACGCTGAAGTTTATTTTGAAAAGGCAAAGCAGGCACGCAGGAAACTCGAAGGCGCGCGTGCTGCGCTTGAGAAGTTTCGCAGAATGCGTAGAGAGATGGAGCAGGAGGAGACGGCGCGTCTTGAAGAGATAAAAGATAAACCAAAACAAGCAGTGAAGCGAAAGAAAGAATGGTATGAGAAATTTCGCTGGTTCCGCACCTCAGAAGGATTTCTTGTCGTAGGCGGCCGTGATTCGACAACAAACGAATTGATCATCAAGAAGTACACGCAGAAGGACGATGTGGTATTTCACACTGACATGTCGGGTTCTCCGTTCTTCGTGATCAAGACCGAAGGGAAGGCTGCGGGAGATGCATCGCTTCAGGAAGTCGCGGACGCCACGTTCTGTTTCTCGCGTGCCTGGAAGCTTGGCCTGATGTCGATCAACGCGTTTTGGGTAAGGCCTGACCAGGTCACGAAAGAGGCGCGTGCTGGAGAGTATCTTGGGAAAGGAGCATTTGTGATCCGTGGCAAAACGAACTACATCCACCCGAAGATTTCAATCGGGATCGGTGTCACGAAGGCAGGAGCGGTCATGTGCGGCCCTCTCCCAGCCGTACAGAAGCATTGCGAGAATGTCGTTGAGCTTGGCGTCGGCAAAGAAAAACCGTCCGATGCTGCAAAGCTCGTCAAGAAGATACTCGGCGTTGACGATATCGATGAGATCGTGCGCGCTCTGCCTTCAGGGAACATCTCGATAAAGAAGGAAAGGAAATCGTCTTCTTAATTCTAGTTAGGGGTGGGTGGTCAGGGTGTCAAAGTCCGCTTTAACTTTACATTTTGCCTTCGGCATCGTTGCACTAAAATGTAACCCTGCAAGTATTCGGGAGAAATGAACAGCGATCGCATACGTTATATTAAATTGTCGGCAGAAATATTATTTTGGGGTCGGCTCCGCGAGTGATTTTCTCCAATCACCATAAACCTGACCAAAAACAGTAGCAAAAGAACCCGATAAAACTGCTGCAAGAACATGAGTCAATTGATAATCAAATTCTTCTGTATTCATCTTCCACAATTTATCAGCCAATTCATTCGCTTCTCTTTGGTGAACTTCATAAACTCTTTGCAAATTTGGATCTCTGGACTCTGTTAAAAATATGCATTTGTCTCTCTCTATTTTAAATAATGCAGCACCTGCGACTTCTCTAGGATGTTCATATCTGGCCTTTGCTTCTAACATTGCGTCAATTGTTGGTAAATAATCAACATGAATTTGCTTTCCTTGAAAAGTTACAACTTCACCATCGATGCTAGATTTATATTTTGGTGAATATTTTCTCAGAATTCTGCTTCTCCTATCAGTTTCAACATTTTTGTCTGTATACGCATCTAGAACTTTCTTAAATTCTTTTTTATCTGTTCCCACATATAATTTTCCTTTCATATCACAACAGTAAACAGCAAAAGTATATAACGATTTCCATTTGTTGCGATTTTTAAACCATCAGCTCGCTACGCTCACTCTAAAATGTACTCATGTTCCACCGGTCTATTGACTGGTAATCATTCGGTAGTCAAAAGTTCGCTCTTTGTAAATGCGGGCGACCTGCGGTCACCCACGGAATATACGTGTGGAACGATTTTTGGGAACCCTGTCAGATGTCCTACGCAGTCCATCGCCGCCAGACATGTTTTCCTGCAGCGTAAATCTACGCTGGCAAGATCGGGCGACCTTCGCTTCGCTGCGGTCACCCGCGTTATAATCACATCATACGGAATGATTTTGAGGATGTCTGGCGGCGCAGGAATGATTTGTCACAAAAAACAGGTCATATCAAGTAAATAAGACAGAAAGTGGCGAGTGTCGTGTCGTTATTCGACGGGCTTCATGCCCGTCTTGATGTGGGTTGATAAGGGAGGCACTCCCTTATGTGGCGAGTGTCGTGAGCGGCGCTGCAGAAATCAGGAGCTAAACAAATACGAAAAAATATTTAAGAAAAAATATTCAAAAGATTTACGCTGCCTTAGGTTGTCTCGCGTATGAGCCGACCTGCTCTGCGCTAATGTTGAGCGCCGTGCTGATCTCTTCATAGCTAATGCCTTGGCTGTGCATGAACTCGACCTGCGCTTGGCACATGGCGTCGTAGATGTTCTTGCGTTGCATGCTGCCGTGCTTGTCTGAGCCGGTCAGTGCCCTGTTTTCAGACTTCGCTTTGGTTTCCTTATCTTTGTAGGAGGCGGACACCTTGGATGCCTGATTGGCCAGATCTTCGATCTTTGAAGAATAGGATCTGCTTTCAGCAGCGGGGAGTTCTGAGACTGCCTGATTCGCTTTTTTCAGCGCCGTTGCGGCGCGGTCAAGGTTTACAAGCGAGCCTTCAAGGTCGGCTGTGAGATTGCTGTAATCTTCCTGGCACTGGCTTGGGCCGTAGATCGTGTGGACTTTGTTGTCCTTATTGCCGACCATGTACTCCCTGACGGGCCGCGCCATGTCTGGCATTCCTGGCCTGCAGCGTGCTTCAAGGTCAGCGAGTTTAGCGTCAACCTTCGGGAGATGTTGATTATAGAAATTCAATGTTCTCTGCGCGTCCGCGATCATCGTGTCGATGGCAACTGCCTTCTCCGATTTTGCGGCTGCCTGAGCGTCATAGTTTTCAAGAAGCGAAGGGGCTTTAAGGTTCGGCAGGTATGCGTGTGCGGTATTCGATTCAGGAAATTTCCGCACGATCTCGGATGACGCGGTCACTGCGGGCTTTGTCTGATAGGCTGGCTTGAGTTTTGCGCCATCAATCCTGCAAGCACCTAAGTATACGAATACGGCCTTGTCTGGTGCAGCGTACCGATCAGTATTATTTAGAGAGTTCTCAAGTACGACCCTGCGATCCTTCTGCAATTTTGGATGATTAACACGCTGCGCCAACGTGAGTTTTTCAACGCCATTAAGCTCGTCAGCAGTGAGTTTATCTCCGAAAATCTCGGTTTCTCCAAGACCGCCCACTTCGACTGTTCCGATGAATTCTGCATCGCCCAAGAGTGACGCAAGTGTCTTTGCGCGCTCTTTGGAAAGCTCAAGGTTGTGCTTGTCATTTCCTTCAACGCTTGCAAAACCATTGACGTAAACCACGTCATTTCCGATTTTTGAAATGTACTCGGTCAATTGCGCTTTGACGGTTTCTCTCGTGAGAGGTTTTCCATTGGCATCTATGAATTGTGTTGCTGAGTTGTAGGCAAAGAGAAAATCAAGCCGGTGTTTTTCTTTTGTTAAGTTTTCTTTTGTTCGGTTTGCTGGTGATTCGACTGGCAGTGTTGCCTGTATGGTCGCAGCAGTAGCAGCTACTGGCGCTTCAGCGTTTTTAGATGCGCTTGTTCCACTTATACTTATAGCGTCGCCGTTTCCTGCGATGTAATTTGGTTGCGTTGCATCAGCAACGCATCCAGTCGCTGCGCTGATGATTCCTGCTGAAATAATTGCTTTGGTTGTTTGTTTCATGTTCCTATTGCCTCCTGTTTTTGAGTATCGCCCGTGTTTTAATGGGTTTTATTAAATTTATCTTCATTATTTCTTACTTTTAATTAAATATTAATTAATTTTATAGTTTTTTGTAAATCTTTCCTTCTATTTTCTTCTAAAATTTCATTTTAATTGTCTTGCCTGAAACCAGAATCAAGCCAATTTTTATCATATTTTACTATGCGGTAGTGGCACCCCTATATAAGATTTGTGCTTTTGTAGTCACTTCTAAAGGACAATTATGGTGGCTGGCTGTTCACTTTATAAATGATGGCTACCTGTTCACTCTATAAACCTGGATTCATCAAAAGCTCGCGACCACCACCAGTCAAAAATCGTATTCATGTATATTTTATGTCAAGTGGCTTCGACGTAGTCGAATGCCGCTTGTTGAACTGATAAGAGCTATGCTCTTATGACTGGTGGCATGCTCACTCTTCGGGGCTCGGGTCGCTCGCTTTACAAAGAGCGAGCTTTTGACTCAGCGAATTCCACCAGTCGTTGCTGTGCTCAAACTTACGAACGTAAGTGAGTATGTGAGACTGGTGGAATCTTAGCGCAGTAAATAACAAATTTAAACTACCTCTACCAAGGCCGTTCGATGGAAAAAAAGAAGCGATTTTTTCAGCATAAGATGTTTCGTAGTGCCACAGGCTATGCACTTATCGCAGGTGGTATTGTAGGGCTCTTTCTTCCTATCATTCAGGGCGCTCTCCTGATTGTTGCTGGCCTTCTCATCCTCAAACCCAGGTTTCTGCGGAAACATCTGCAAAAATTCAAAGTAGAATTCAAGAAATCTGAAATTAAGATTGGTAAATGAAAAAGTAAATGAACGGATTTGTTTAGTAGAGTAGTAGCGGTGATGCGGTAGAATCAGCTAAACAAATACGCTCAAAAAAGATAGCCCCGCCCTTTAGGGCGTTGGCTCTTTTTTGGCGTCCTAAAAATCCGCAGTCAAAGAAAGTGCCCGTCAAGCCTCAGGCTTTAGCCCGAGGTAGGGCGCTTTCGGCGGATTTTTATGACAATGAAAGACAAAAGAGCAGTGCATGTGTGAAAAAGTTAAAAGATCAGGAGAAAAAAAGTTCAACTGCTTCAGACAAGCACGCAGCAGAACAGGAGTGGGCAAACTATATTCTTTCATTGCAACCCTACATCGAAGAAGTGAAGCGCGGTGTATCAGACATACTTGACTTGCCTGTGATCGACATTCCTGTAAAGATAACATTTGTTCAAGGCCAAAAGAACATTGCTGATTACGTGTGCAAGGTGCATGGTGACACGATCGAGTGCGATCTCTTGCGGTTGTACCTCGACATCTACGACATCGAGGAATCGCTCAAGTTCGTCGGGAACAAGAAGGATCTTGTGCTCTACATCATCGCGCACGAGTACACGCATTTTATGCTGTTCGTCAAGGAGCCGACGCTCTTCCGCTTCCGCCCAGGTCTCATGACGCAGGAGAAAGAAGAACGCGCAGACCTGTATCGGATGGGTTACTCGACGTATGAGTTGTTCGCAGACTACGTGGCAAACCGATTGTTTCCCGGCGTGCACAAGAAAGTGCTCGCCCGCATGAACATCGAGGGGATCGGATCGCCCTACAAGGACCACTATCAAGAATTCTTGAAGATGAAAAAAGGAGAATTCCTTAAGAAGCTAAAGAACTGGACGCTACTCGTCCCCGATCCGCGCATCATTGATGCGGTGAAGAAGTATCATATCAACGTGCGCATCACCAAGAAGACGCTGCTGTGTGAAGTGTGAACATGGTCATAACTGTACAAGAGATGAAGTCTCTCGAAGACTCTGAACAGAAGCAGGGCATCTCAAAGATTGAGATGATGGAACGTGCTGCGCAGGGAATTGTAGACGTTCTACTCAGGCGCTGCGAGCTTGCGGGAAAGACTGTCCTTTTCGTCTGTTACCACGGAAATAATGGAGGGGACGGATTTGCAGCAGCACGGCTCCTTCTCGAGAAGGGCTACGTCGCGAAGGTTCTCTTCATCGGTGACGCGGCACGGCTGAAGGCGGAGGCCAAAATCAATTTTCAGCGCCTCAAGGACATTGAGAAATCTACAGGACCGATATTTGTCGGCCGTTTCATCGACGCAGACATCATCGTCGATGCGATCCTCGGCATCAGCGCCTCAGGCCCGCTCACGCCCGTTCTTGTCGCTGCCGTCGACAGGATCAACGCGGCGCAGGGATTCAAGGTGGCGATCGACATACCGACAGGCGTGGATCCTGACGCGAAAGTGGTGAGACGGCCGTCTGTGCGGCCTGCTTTGATCATCACGATGCACGACCTAAAGCCGTGCCTCTTGCCCTATAAGGATATTACAGAAATCGTGCCGATATTCTAGATGCACGGTTCAAGTACCTGGCTCGTACCTACCGCACGTCTTTCTGCATAGTCCGCCATTGCATGTACAGCCGGGTGGGCCAACCCACGTAGCTGAATTGTTGGTCCAGCTAGAACGGCTGTCAGAAGAACTGTTACTTGCGCAGTAGAAACTCTGTGAACTGTTCGCAGCATATTTTGCAATTCGCGTCATCGTGTATTCCATGTGAATCACAAATGAATCATGTGAGTTGATTTCTATATATATTTTTCCTCGTTTCCGTCAATATCATAAAAATCGGTCGCAGGCGTCCTACTCCGCACTAAAGTGCGGAGTTTGAACGGACGCCTGCATGTATAGACCGATTTTTAGGATGCCAAAAATGTCGCCCTAAAGGGCCGGGTTTCAAACCCTACACAAAAATGTTTGGCGACATTTTTGTGCATGAATATTGTATTTGTTTAGCTGATTCTACCGCCATCTTTTTAAAGCATCCGCGGTTTCTTTAGATAGTGGACGACACGATGGACAACAGCAGAATGAAGGCAATCCTCCTCCTTTCCGGCGGTATCGACAGCCCTGTCGCTGGCTATCTGATGCAGAAGAAAGGGCTTGACCTGATCGCGCTTCATTTCGCGAACACCAAGCTTGCTGGGGAAGAGGGCACGGAGAAGTGCCGCAAGCTTGCACGCCTGCTCGGCATCAGGAGGCTTCTTGTCATCCCATTCGATGAGCAACAAGCGGAGTTCGTGCGCGAGTGCGCGCATAAGTATTACTATGTGCTCATGCGCCGTCTCATGCTCAAGATAGCTGAACGCATTGCAAAGCGGGAAGGCGCGTCTTACCTAATCACCGGAGATAATCTCGGCCAAGTAGGCTCGCAGACATTGCCGAACATGGTCGTGATCGATCGCGCTACGACGATGGAAGTGCTTCGTCCCATCCTTTGTAACGATAAGATTGAGACCATCCGCATCGCTGAGCGCATTGGGACATTTGAGACGTCCAAAGGACCGGAACTGTGCTGCCTGCTTGGGCCAAAACACCCGGCGACAAAATCAAAATTAGAAGCGATCGAAGCAGAAGAGAAAAAGCTCGACGTGCAGAAGATGATCGAAGACGCTTGTAATGCAATGCAGGAAGAGATGATTGACAATGCCTGCTCCGGCAAACCTTGATAGCGATAGAATTTGTCAAACACGGAGGTACATTGCTGAAGTATTTGGATCATCGCGCGTCTTTTCCGGTACTGCCGCTCGCGCATGCAGAGCACTTCTATGAGCTGATCGGCAGATCCACAAAGACACACAATTGATTCGTACGTTTCTACAAGAGCAGCGTCGCCACCGACCCGCGAGCTAGCGACAATTCACATCGTCTCGCACGATTCTAGGTTCACAGATCAGCTAAACCTTTACACGTTAATTCAATGCGCTAAGATTCCACCTGTCTCACATACTCACTTACGTTCGTAGGTTTGAGCATAGCTCAAACGACCGGTGGTGGTCGTCGCGAGCTTTTGACAATTCATCTAAATCAGGTAGTCGAAGGCGACTTTGACGAAGTCGAATGTCGCCTGAAGGTGCCAGCTGACTTTTCAGCTGACAGCGAGCGTCGTGGCGGCGCCGCCAAGTGGTCTGCTAAACAAGTACCAAGAAACAAGAAAATGATTTGGAAACTTACGCTCTTCCCAGCGTTTTCTGTCCAGGTTTCCAGGACACGGGACACAGCTCGCCTGTCTGCAGCGCCTGCACAACGCGCAGTATCTCATCGACGCTTCGTCCTACGGAAAGATCTGACACTACGACGTAGCGCAAAACCTGCTCGGGATCGATGATGAACGTTGCGCGATATGCGATTCCTTGATCTTCTTTGAGCACGCCAAACTGGATCGCTACTTGATGTGTTGTGTCTGCAAGCACAGGGAATAGGACCTCGGGAAGATCACGTTGAAACCATGCTTTATGTGAATGCACCGAGTCGGTGCTCGCTCCAAGGACCACCGCATTGAGATTTTTGAACTCTCCTTCCAGTTGGCCGAATCCTTTGATTTCTGTCGGGCAGATGAAGGTGAAGTCAAGCGGATAAAAGAAGAGCACAACCCATTTGCCTTTGTAATCATTAAGACTCACTTTTTTGAACTGTCCGTTTACGTACGCTTCTGACGTAAATGATTCAACTTTTTGTCCAATTTTAACAGTCATGATGCTGCCTCCATGTTTTTGCCTTACCGCGGTATTGTCATATGAGTTTTTCGTTTGTGTCAAGATTGATGATATGAATGACATTCACGGGGCAGGCCCTTGCGGCATCAAGATTCATCGCCAAGTCCTTTTCGTCGATCAATAATTCTTCATTTCCGTTTGTAAGTTTTGTAGGGTTCTTTGTTTTGATAATGTCTGCTTTTGCGTCTTTCGCTTCATCCATGGTCCAAAAGCCTGGTGCTGCTGCAGCGCATGCTGATGCACCGATGCACCCGGCGCGCTCATAGATTATTTTAAACTTTGCCATAATGGTTTATGTAACTGTGCTCCGCGGTGACGATCGCACTTCACTTTCTGTGTGGTATAAATACTTTTCTTGGCAAGAGTGTCTGTCTCGAATATTCAACGAGTCTTTACAGAGTGTTTATTACAAGATAACCACCAAGACGTAACGAAAAAATGATGACAAACTTTTTAAAGTAGAATAAATACACAAGGAATATGTTTTTTCAAAAACATCTGCAAATATTGCTAAATGATGCCAGCGCTCTTGGAGGCATTTATTTTAGCGGATTACTTCTCTTAGTTTTCTTAAGCCTTGGCAACACGGTAGTCGCAGGACAGATTTTTTGGGCCATTGCTCTTTCATTTCTTGCTGCGGGGTTGATTCGTGCGTTCTATTTCAAACCGCGGCCCAAGCGCGAAGAGCACAGTAACTGGATTGAGAAACTCGATGCGTCTTCCTTTCCGAGCGTGCATTCGATGCGCGCAGTATTGCTGTACGCGATTCTTGCAGTATATTATAGGAGTCTTGCGATCTCATTCATTCTTGCGATTGTCACGCTTGCGGTATGCGCATCGCGTGTATTGATGCGCAAGCACGACGTTGTGGATGTTGTCGGCGGCGCCATTATTGGTGTTGTCGAAGCGCTCGTTATATTGGCCATTTTCTATTAGGAGCAAGGCAAATTAGAAAAATCAAACAGAATCAAAATCAAACAGAATCGACCGAGAGGGAACGCGCATGAGGAAATCAAACATTAGGCTGGCGGGTGTCTTGCTGATCATCTGTACGGCAGTGCTTTTTTCTGCATGTGCGGCCAAGGTGCCGGTTTCTTCCACTCCAGTGCAAAGCACACCGAAGGAGACGCCGATCGAGAGCCCAAAGCCGTCTCAACCAGTCTTTCCCAAAACTGTTGCTGTTGACATCAGGGACTTCCGATTCGATCCCGATGAATTGGTAATTAATCGTGGAGATGCGGTGAGTTGGACAAATCAGGACGGTGCGGCACACACGATTCTTATTAATGGAGGTGTTGAGTCTCCTGCCCTGCGCGAGTTTGACGTGTGGAACAATACATTCACGCAACCAGGCACCTATCATTACCGCTGCGGTATCCACCCAAGCATGGTTGGCACGATTGTGGTGCAGTGATCCTTGCAAAGGATCCATCTTGACCATCAAAAAATCGTATTTGTTAAGCAGCGTCTTTCAATATCATAAAAATTATGGCAAGCGCCTAACCCAGCACTAAAGTGCGGGGCTTGTTCGGCGCTTGCTCATTCATAATTTTTAGGACACAACAAAAAGCCAAGCTTTTTGTGTGCCAAAAATGGTGATTTTTGTGCACCAAAAGCCAGAAAGCCAGTCATTCACGTGCTAAAGCGCGTGGCTTTCTCACTTTTGCGTGTAATGTTCTAAAGGATAGCACATACATCAGGCGATTGAAGGAGGGGATATCATGGCACACACACCGAAAGACTTCAGCAATATTCTGGGAAAACTCAAAGGCATTTCAGATAATCAATTGAGGCAGCACTTCACGCTCTATGAGGGTTACGTCAAGAAACTTAACGAGATAGAAGAGAAGCTCGCGAAGCAAGATAAGGCTGCCGCAAACTACTCGTTTGGTGAATTCTCAGAACTCAAACGTCGCGAAGCTGTCGCATTCAATGGAGCTTTCCTGCATGAAATGTATTTTGAGAACCTTCTTTCCAAAGGCGCTCCATCAGCCGAACTGAAAAAAGCCTCAGAGGCAGCATTTGGCAGTTGGGATGCATTTGTCGCAGATGTGAAGGCGTCAGCAGGGTCAACGCCTGGCTGGGTGCTCGTCACGTACAACAAAGTGGACCAAAAACTTCACACGTACATCCTATTTGAGCATCACGTAGGGTTGGCCGTGCACCAAGAGATTGTGCTGGCACTCGACTGCTGGGAGCACGCATTCATGATTGATTATGGGATTAAGAAAGCAGACTACCTTAATGCATTTTTTGAAAACGTGAATTGGGATGTTGCGAATAAGCGCCTCTCTGCTGCGAAGCTCGCTGCTGTAAAGAAATAATTATTTGTATTTGTTTAGCAGCGTCGCCACCGACCTGCGAGCGAATGCGGTGGTTTGATGTAGGTGCGACTTGCTTGTCGGTGCATTGAGCGTGTTGGGCTTTTTCATGATCATTCCTGCGACTCATGACAACCCCGCAGCGTA
>JACQXV010000048.1:0-4207 GCA_016208715.1 Candidatus Woesearchaeota archaeon
ATTCCAATACCCAAACTTGCGCACCCTCATCCAAACGTGCGCTTTGACGCCAAGCACCCGAGGTAGGAGCCCAGTGCGGTAGTTCCGCACGCTGGGATCTGTGCGGGGGGCCATCCGTGAGGGTGGTTCCTGCCGCGCCCGTTCTATCTTAATATTTCCCAAGATAAAATCTTCGAACAAAATTGCAATCTTTATCGTCTTTAATTTTATCAAAAATTACATCAAATATTTTTAAATTCACGTCATTTACTTCCGTTTCAATCCACGGGGGAAGATGGGACAGGACATCCTGTCTGAGGAAAAAATCAATCCCTTCGTAACACATTTTCCGGTGATCGGATTTGGCCCCGAGCGTCGCGTAGGGTCGTCCCACTTTTGCTCTGGAACCCGAAGAATGATGATAAATCATATCGTCATAAATGCCAAACATGACGTTATGTGAATTAAATTTATTGGTTCTGATCAATTCTTTCACCTTAAGATTATTCTGTCTAATAACATCACAGATTGTAAATCCCGGACATGGAAACCCTTCCGGTATTTCATGCTTAAATCCATACATATCTCTTGTTTTCTTCTTAAAACTAAAAAAACACAAATGCGGATATGGGAAATATTGATCAGGTTGATCTAATCCCCTGTCCTCATATCTGTATACTGCGCATATATCATTCTCAGTAAGGTAGGATTCCAATTTGTCTTCCCACGAATCACAGGGAAACGCATCATTATCCATATAAATGATAATATCATTGTCCTTCGCGTGAGGTTTTACAAATTTTTCATACGCTTCTTCAATGATTAAGTAATGCTCATTTCTAAATTCAGGATGCTCATTAAGATTAATATGAACATAGTTTGGTGGTAATATAAAACTATCAGGGATGCTTGTCTTATACGTTGCTAAGTAAACTTTATATCGCTCTTTCTTTAATGTATATTTTTCTAAATGGTTCTTTTGTATTTCAAACCACGCATCGGTTCCAAAATGCTGTGTCAATATATGCATCGTAGCATTCGTTGATGTGGATGATGGTGCAGTCCAGTCTGCTGAATCGGGGAAGCATAGATGATCACTTAAGGGTTCTTTATGGTTGGTAGTTTTTTTGATAAATCGGATTATTTTTTTCAAAGCAGTTTTGCCATTCATACAAAACCTCCCATCGTTGCTACCATGCGTAAAATATACTGTTTTTCATCAACTTGCGAATCTGGCCACCGTTGAAAATAACCGTCACCAGATGCAAATTTTCTTAAGATCCTCCCCCTTCGCGCCAAGCCAGAACGACTTTAAATAGGTTCTGTCAAGTCGCATGTTCATAAAGGGGTTTAAGGTTGTGCCCACATCCATGTAGGTATTTCGGTCACAATGTTCATAAAGCTGATAAATCGCCATTTTGCTGAATGCAGAGGCCGAAAACAGGAATAGGTGCCCCTCAACCTTGTTTTCATCGATCCAGTTTTTTATTACTTCAATTAATCCGTAGTCGTTGACCATGGCATTATATCCCACCCTGAAATCCTTGACCACAAACGGCATAACGGAAAGGTCGTTTTTCCTGTTGCAGATGAAAACGGTTTTATAGTCATTGAATACCGGATACATCTCGCGGATGAATTTCGGGTAATTGCCATTCACCAGAAGATTCGCCCAGGTGAAATTCTCATCGTATTCGCCGTGGAATTCGAGCTGCCAACTGAAATTCTCTTCGCCAACACAGCACCTGCAGCTCAATCCCTTGAAGTAATTGTTTTTTGTAAACCTGAACGCGTCAATGAGCCTGTCCCTATAAAAAGCATGCTCTTCAGGATGAAATCTTTTGAAATCTTCTTCATGATAGGGTCCTTTCTCAACCCGATCTCCTATTTTGACCATGTGGTCGCCCAGAATGACTTCCTTGTTCTGCAGCATATAGAGCTCGCCGTCCGAAAACCGGTTGAAGGCAAACGGCTCTCCAGTCTTAAGCAAATGAAGCAATCGGTAGAAGTCATCTTCGAAATTTTTCATGTTACAATCCAAGCTGATCCTTCCAGACGGCGAAAATCTGGTCATCGGTCATTGATCCTCCCTTAGAAGGATCCGGCCCGTGATAGCGCGTATTCGTCAGACGGCACTCCCTCCTTATGAGGCTCCATGACTTAGCGACGGCACGATAAACATCAGATATGGAATCATACATCTTCTGCCGGTCGTCGATAAATCCCGCGTATCTGATTCTGCCGGGATATTTTTTTGCAAGAGGTTGAATCCTGCTGTAATAGTAAATCGGGTCGCTCAGATAACCATATATGATAACTGATTCCATTCCATCCGCGAAGGCATTTTCAACGGATAACTCAATTTGATTTTTTTTCCTGATGCTTCCGATCACTCCTGCGATCCTGTCGGGTTTGCGTTCCGACGTGATCAATCGGTTGCTGAAGTTGGGGCATATGAAATGATCTTGCGCGATTCTATGGTAGCTTGCCTGTGAAAAATCAGCAAAGTGAATTTTGTCGAACAGAGCATATCGCAACTGCCGGATGGGAAAAAGATCATTTTCCTGGCAGCTCAAAATAAGTTTAATCCCGGCATGTTCTCTTGGCCGTGGAACGCTCTTGAAGATCATATCTTTAAGCGAGCCCAGCCTTGTCTGTTGTCGAAGTTGCTCAATTTTCTCCGGTAGTTTATATAATTCAGCCGAAGAAAACAGCTTGATATTGTGTACAATAACAATATCTCCATTTTCAGGGTGAAAATCGAAGATAGCGGCCGCCCTGCATTTATCAAGATGCCATTTATCCGGGCCATATA
Source organism: Candidatus Woesearchaeota archaeon (assembly GCA_016208715.1). Lineage (GTDB taxonomy): Archaea > Nanobdellota > Nanobdellia > Woesearchaeales > UBA11576 > JACQX01. Next base: position 2,795 of record JACQXV010000048.1, read on the forward strand.
ATACGCAGTTGTGTCCCCGGTCGTTAAACTGATTGCATAAATTCACCAATGCAACTGTAGAGCCGACAGGAACGCTCAATCCAGACACAATTTTAATCATGTTTGTTTTATTCCGGGGTTATTATGTGTCCGCGCCGCGTTTTTCTTCTCCGGAGAGAATTGCAACGATCTTGTTTGCTGCATCGCCGTCCCCGTAGGGCGATTCACTCAACGGCGGCGGGGCAATCCTGGCCCAGGGCACGGACGCGCTTATCGTTCTTCCCACGAGGCGTCCCAGCCCGATATCGATGGTTTCCGTTCGTTCGGTTTTTTCCCGTGCCACGAGAACCTTTTTGTTGAGACACGTAGCTTCCTCCTGTATCCCGCCGCTGTCCGTAATGATGAAACAGACTTCATTTATCAGTTCCAACATTTCCGGATAGCCGACCGGTTCGACGATCCGAATATTCGGGGCGCTCAAGCGTTTCCGATGTTTCTGGACATGGGGATTCGGATGGAGAGGCCAGATAAAATCAAGATCGGTATTGGTTACGGCTATGTTCTGTACTTCGTCAAAGAGGCGGTCCATCACGACGTGGTTTTCCCTGCGATGGAGGGTGACGAGTACTTTATTGGACGATTTTGGTCTCCAAGCCATCTTTTGCTTAAAATGATTCACGGCATCGACAATGGTATTGCCGACGAGATGAATATTCTTGGCGTCTTCCCGAACAAGATTGTGAACAGCCTGTCTGGTGGGCGCGAAGTTGATTTCGGCTATCCGGGAAATAAGCGTCCGGTTCAACTCTTCGGGATAAGGATTGCCCATATCAAATGTTCGGAGCCCCGCTTCAACATGGGCCACACCGATGTTATTGTAGAATGCCATCTGGGCAATTGCCAAAGCAGTTGTCGTATCGCCTTGCACAAGAACCGTTTCGAATGGAATATCCCGGAAGAGTCCTTCGGCAGCACCGCAAATTTTATGGTAACTTTCGCCAAGGGTATTGTCTTTCCCCGGCCTGCTGAGAATTTCCGTAAAGCTAAAGTCCGGATCGGGGACGAGGGTCCTTACGTCCTCGTACAAATCGAGATGTTGACCGGTGAACAGTATCTTATGAGGGATAGACCGATGTTTCAATTCATGAATAACCGGGAAAAGCTTGATAATTTCCGGCCTTGTTCCAAAAGCGACAAGAATCATAATAAAACCGGCTTATAGCCTTTCTCTATTTCGTATTTTACCACCTGCCAGAACAGATGGGATTTGTCGGAGCTGCAGCTGATTGCTACATCGTCAATGCCGCGTTCAGGCCTGACCGAACCCCAGAGCTCGCGATCATCCTTTGGATGCGGTGGACAGGCGGCCCCGATTCCATGGCGCTGCAGCATGGCGCAGAAGTGGATGTCCTCTCCAAATTCCCGGGAAAGAGG
>JACQXV010000048.1:4269-6150 GCA_016208715.1 Candidatus Woesearchaeota archaeon
ATGCGGTCGTTCATTCCTTCCCATCCCATGCGCGGTTTCTGGGTTTTCAGTTCTGTTTTTGACAGGTATCGAATCCCGATTGTTCCGCACAGAGCCTGTTTCGTATCAACAACATTCAGGCAATTTTCCAGCCAGCGAGTCCCCGGCATAGTGTCATCATCGAAAATGCACACGTAATCTCCTTCCATGCATGAGGCAAGGGCAAAGCGGGGAATAATCCCAAAATTGCAATCACAGATTATTTTTTTTACCCGGTGGTCGTTTTTGAAATGAAGAAGCTGTCTATAATCCGTCGATCCCTTGCCCTTCGAAGGCTTGTTGTACCAGAGAACGATTTCACAAGGGACGACAGTCTGTGAGAGAATTCGCTCCACCTGCTCTTCGAGGTATTGTGGACGCTGCCATGCGGTGAGAATGACCGATATCTTCGGCTTTAATGTTGCTGAGGAGCCATTTTTTTTTCCTGTGACACCCTGACGCGAATGTTCCAAGACGTTTCCCATCTCTCCCGTATATGATTCCGCCGGGCAATATTCCGTCTCGCCTGCTGCCTGAAAAGCAGGCTTCTTTCCTCCCTCTGAGGCTTGTTGCTCCGTCCGTATTGCCTCAGAAATTACTCGGTATTTTACGAGTTTTTCGATGTTTTTCCCGTTGTTCATTGAGAGTGGCATGGTTAGTCTTAACATGGCAAGCCGGAAGCGTGTATGCTTTCGATAAAAAAGATGTTCCGCTCTGGTTTTTTTTCTCCAAAGCGCTGCCGGCGGGGTTTGGCGTTCACTCTGGCCGCTGATGTGAATGATGACCGAATCATCCGTATAGCCGATCTCATAGCCCGTTTTCCGTATCCTCAGGCAAAGATCCTGGTCTTCTCCGTAGAGGAAAAAATCCTCGTCAAATCCGCCTACGATCTTCAGGCATTCCCGCCGCGCAATCATGGCGGCGCCGAGAACGCAAGCGATGGAGCCCTTTAGTTCCTTTACTTCACCTCTGGTGTACGTCTCGCTGGGATACCGATAGGAAACGGATTCCTGCCTGGTGCCGTCAGGATTTACAATTCTTACGCCGGCGAGACCGATGTTCAAGTTCTCGTCCATGTAGGATGCGGCTTCATCCATGGCCCCGGGCATTACCACGGTGTCGGGATTGAGAAAAAAAATGTATTTCCCCCGGCATTGGGATAGCCCCTGGTTATTGGCGGTGGCAAAGCCCCTGTTGACGGGATTTTGGATGAGGTTGATGAAAGGAAAATTATCCTTGATGAAATCGGAACTTCCATCGGTGGATGCATTGTCCACGACGGTTATTTCCCTTTTACCGGAGAAGGCCGACTCCAAGGATTGCAGACATGCCCCGATCAGATCGGCAGTATTATAGGAAACTATGATTATGGATAAATCCATGTTCTTATATTCCGCAAAATTATATTATCATTACCTAAATTAACTCCGTGTTCATTCCCCGCCAGCGCAGGTGGACAATGCGGCGAGATAGAGATACAGGCTAATAGGATAATATTCAAGTCCTATTTACCAATTAGATTTGGCGACAATGCATCTGGCCGGTTGCTGAGAAGAGTTTCGTAAATATCCTCGACCCGTTTTGCTGCCGCCTCCCAGGTGCAGGCAAGGGCCGCGGCATGGGCATGTTTTCCCATCTGCAGCCTTCTTTCCCTGTTAAAGAGGAGGCCTATTTTCCCGCTAATCTCCGCTGCCTCGGCCTCTCCGTCCACGACAAAACCGTTCACACCGTCTCTCACGAGGTCTTTTGCCCCCACGCTATCGCTGATGACAACGGGTAGCGATGCGGCCATGGCTTCCAGCACTACCATGCCGAATGTGTCAAACCGGGAAAGAATGGAGAAGATGTCGCCGGCCAGGTAAG
>JACQXV010000035.1 GCA_016208715.1 Candidatus Woesearchaeota archaeon
GTAACTACTCAGGGGGCAAAAAATTTTTTATCAGCTTGCAAGGTTTTTCCGTCGGGCGTCAAATAGAATAATTTATGAAGGATAAATCGAAAGGATTCAGCCCGACGGATCTGGTAGCGCCAAAGCCAGAAAATTTTGTGGGGAAAGACCCGTGGGTAGTAATAGCCGGGTTGTGCGAAATTATTGAGAAACTCTTAGAGGAGAATAGTTTGCTCCGAGAGGAGAATAGAGCGCTCAAAGAAGAGATAAAAGACCTGAAGTCGCGGTTGAATATGGATAGCCATAATAGCAACAAACCTCCATCCAGCGATGGTTTTAAGAAAGTAAAAAGCCTTCGTAAGCCGACAGGGAGACCTTCGGGTGGACAGCCCGGTCATGAAGGGTATACTTTGAAAATGGTGGAGGTTCCTCACAAGACAGTACCCCATAGAGTAACTTCTTGCAGTTGCTGCGGAGCTTCTCTCAGTGAAGTAGAAGTTAAGGGCTGCAAAAAGGCTCAGGTGTTTGATCTTCCCCCGATGGAATTATTTGTGACAGAGCATCAGGCTGAGTCGAAGGATTGTCCATTCTGTGGTGTGAAGAATGAAGCGGAATTTCCTGAAGGGATTGTCCCTGGAGCTCAATATGGGACGAGGATAAAGGCTTTCGCCACCTACTTGAACCAGTATCAGCATATTCCCTATGACCGTACATGCGAGTTAATATCGGATATATTTTCTCATCCCATCAGCGAGGGTACCCTGGACACTGCTGTAAGGGGCTGCTGTGAGTTACTTGAGGGTTTCGAAGTAGCCGTAAAGGACCAGATTTCGAAATCAGATGTTGTTGGCTTTGACGAGACCGGGGCGTCTATCAAGAGTGAGCGTTGCTGGGTACACGTTGCATCAACGCCGACTCTGACCTTCTATGTGGTTCACCCTGAACGCGGACGCAATGCGACTGAATACATGGGGATACTGCCGAATTTCCACGGAACTGCAGTGCATGATTCGTGGGGTACCTATTCAAAATATCCTTGCTCCCATGCGCTCTGCAACGGCCACCACCTGAGAGAATTGACCTTCGCTCGAGATGATGAGAAGAGATACGATCGGATTATTCGGGATGCATTGAATTCACTCCCTTTGAATGAAGAGAATATTGAGAAACGGCAAGGTCGAAAGAAACAGAGTAAAACGAAGAATTTGCTGGATCGCCTGATAGGGCACAAAGATGAGGTGCTCGCCTTTATGTATGATTTCTCGATCCCCTTCGACAATAATGGCGCGGAGCGAGACTTGCGGATGGTGAAGCTGAAGGAGAAAATATCCGGAACTTTCAGAAGTGTTGAAGGTGCAAAAGCTTTCTGTCGTATCAGGAGCTACATTTCGACGGTTAAGAAGCACGGGATGCGTGTCATTGATGAAATACAACGGGTATTCCTGGGGCAGCCCTTTATGCCAATATGTAGGGCGGGGCCTGAGTAGTTACAAAAAAAGAAGAAAGGGTACTGTAAACAGTGCCAGCCAATTAAACTATTACCTGAAAGGATGTGAAAAGAATGCAGGTGATTGACAGACTTAAA
>JACQXV010000038.1 GCA_016208715.1 Candidatus Woesearchaeota archaeon
ATTTATGTATTTAAGATTTAATGCAACTAAAGATGATGCCGAAAAAATGTTTAGGGATTTCGGGGTTACGGAACCAACAATTATCGGCAATGGTAACGGTGAAAAACAAATGGTAAGTTGGAATGAATATTACGAATTACATAAAAAATCGTTTGATAACAACATTGAATTTGATGAAAATCATTATGTCAAGGAATCAACCCTTGATTGGTTGCCTTGGTGGACCCCAACTAAAATTAAAAAAGGCAAGGCATTTAGATTGAATATACTGCCGGGGAAACCAATAAGAGATGGTGGACCAACTGCAGCTGCACCAACAGGATTTGGAATATACTATGACGAAGATACTGGAACCATTTATTTCTGCTGGAATTATAGTTAATATGGGGGAATGATTACCATTGTTTGTACTCAATCCCAAATAATTCGGCGTGAATCTGTGTCTATCTGTGTAATCTGTGGTTAAAAATGTATGGAAAAGAAACCGAACAACAAAGAAGTCCAAGAGCTAAAGTTGGACTCCATCATCCCGAACCGGTTCCAGCCCCGCAAGGACTTTGACCAGCCAGCGCTCCAGGAGTTGATGGACTCCATCAAGACATCCGGCGTTTTAGAGCCCATCATCGTCCGCCAGATTCCCAAAACGCGCGCCTATCAGGACCATTGCCCGCCCAACGCGGAATACGAGATTATTATGGGCGAGCGGCGGTTCCGGGCCTGTGAAACCCTTAAAATGGACACCATCCCGGCCGTGGTCAAAGAGGCCGACGACCGCCAGATGCTGCAATGGGCCCTGATAGAAAATACGCACCGCAAAGACCTTAACCCGATTGAGCGGGCCAGGGCATACAAGCAATTAGCTGACACCTTCCACCTGACCCATCAGCAGGTGGCCGAGCGGGTGGGCGTTGGCCGGACCACGATTACCGATTTCATCCGGCTCTTGTCCCTGCCGCCGGAGATACAGGAGGATGTCGGACGTCAGACAATCAAAATCGGGCACGCAATGGCTATTCTGCCTATCCCCGACTCAACCCGCCGCCTGGCCCTCTGGCAGAGGGTCAAGAATGAAGACCTCTCGGTCCGGCATCTCCGGATACTGGTTGACGCCTATCTGCACCCCAGGGGCGTGGCTGTCGGCGCCGGCAGGTCGCCTCAGCAGTATAAGGAACTTCACGTGGGCAATGACCCGCAACTGCGTGAGTGCGCGGAACGGCTCAGGCAAAAACTGCCCGATAACATCGGTGTGGATATTCATCACGGTAAGATTGGAGACCAATTCCTTTTCGGCTCTATTTCTTTATCGTATCGTAAGGAGGACGACCTCCAGCGTATCCTGAAAGCAATGGAGTAGGAATGTTTACCGGTAAACATTCTAACCCTTCGGCAGTGAGCCCGATATCTGCCTCAGGGCGAACCTGTTCTCAAGGCAAGGGGGTTGGCACAGGGAGGTGTAGGGGGGTAGTAGTATAGGTGGCCTACACCTCTACTGGATACTACCTACACCTCCACTGGTTATTGCCTACACCTCTACTGGTTATTGCCTACACCTCTACTGGCTATTGCCTACACCTCTGCTGGTTACTGCCTACACCTCTACTGGTTATTGCCTACACCTCTACTGGTTATTACCTACACCTCTACTGGTTATTGCCCACACCTCTACTGGCTATTGCCTACACCTCCGCTGGTTATTGCCTACACCTCCACTGGTTATGGCCTACACTACTGCTGGGCGTGGCCTCCACTTTTCTCTGCCAACCGGGTTAGTTGAAATGTCTGACGTCAGACATTTAGTCCCCAGGGTAAATGTTTAACGTTAAACATTGGAAAGTGTCTCATTTTGAGACACTTGGTGCTGAAATTGGGGGCAAAGAGCGTGTCTAGAACCCGTCTGCGGAGCCACAGTCCCGCTGAAGCGGGATATCATACCAAAGGTCATGCCTTCGGCAGATCCGCCGTAGGCTGGACAACCCCGCCTCTGGCTGGAACTCCGTCCCGAAGAACATCGGGGGTAAAATAAAAACTAGCGGTGGTCAGGGTGCTGTCCGGTTGTAGGGAGGGGAAAAGTTTTTAGGCATACTTAGTGTCCCACTTGTCCAAAAGAAAAATTAAAATTATTTCAAAATTATTCTGAAAAGCCTTGACAGGTAAGCATTATTATGTACAGTTAATTACATGGTAAACGCCCAAAATGGAGCTCAAGTATTAAAAGGTCTATTAGATACTCTTGTGTTGCAGGTTCTAGATACTAAGGACAATTACGGATTCGGAATATTACAAAACATTTCCTCTCAACTTGACGGAGACAACATGGTGCTTCGGGAAGCAACTCTATACCCCCTACTGCACCGATTAGAAACTAAGGGTCTTGTTGAATCATATTGGAAACCAGGCCAAAGGGGAACAGACAGAAAATACTATAAAATTACAAAGGACGGGAAAAACTATCTGAAATATCGGATTAGCGACTGGAAGAATGTATCCAATATACTAAAAAAACATCTTATAACATAAAGGAGGAATAAAATGATGCTTTCAAACATTTTTCGCTTTCCTGGACTCTCATGTCCCACAGAGGCTCTTACAGGAGATACTATTCTTGATGACTATATAAAAAGACTTGATAAACAACTTTGGGGTTCTGCGAAAATCCGGATATTTACCCTTGCTGAAGTAAAAAATCATTTGGTGGAAGCTAAGACCGGTCTGATGCAGTCCGGAATTACAGAGCACGAAGCATCAATCAAAGCCGTAGGAAGCATGGGTAGCATTGAATCCTATTCAAATGTCCAAAGAAAAAGCCTGAAAGTGAAACTCCTTAAGATTGGATTACAATCTGGAATTCTCTTTGGAGTTTTCATGGGATTGTACCAGTGGATTATAGAAGCACACAATAATAAGGTTTTTATTAATCCTTTAACGGATGGTATTGTTTATGGATTATTTGAAGGCGCTTTCTTCGGTTTCTTCATGGGATGGTTCGCGACTCTTGTCTGGCCGGAACGAAATCTTCCATCTCATAATATACCTGATAATAAGTTCTGCGTGGAATATTCAAAGCCAATGAGATTTTTATCAAAACTAGTAATCGTCGTATTCTGTTTAATGGCTGTTTGGTGTATTGCGGTTAGTATATCGGAATATCCATCTCGGGTGCCTGTTAAAGTGATGCCTGCTGAAGATAAACAACTATCATCCTATTTATATCAGCCTTGGTGGCTATTCATAGGGCTTGGCCTATTAAGCGGACTTAATATATTTCTTGTTCGCTCTGGCTGCAGATCATTCCAGATAAACCAAGATGGATTTTGGATAAACCAATGGTTTGCAAGAAAACAGCGGATTCTATGGCCAGCCATTAAATCAATTGGCACTTTAGGAGAGACATATGGTTGGATTCCATCATGGAATTACTGGAGAAAGGTTAAATATATAAATTATGTGTTGAGCAATGGAAAAACACGCCGAATTTATCTTTATCCGGACATGTTGAATGCCGACAAATTCATCCTTTTGCTTCAGGCAAAAGTAGGCATGAAAGACTGACTCATGAATTTCGGGAAAACCGACTACCCCAATGATTATCGGGACTCTCCCGCTTGGGGCGGGACTCCGCTGTCGCTTCGCACTGCGGTTACACAGATTATCATGGCAGAGGCAGACCCAGTGGGCACGGATTAAACCAGTGTTTATCTGCGTTCATCTGCCCGCATTAGGCTAATGGCAGTGACTTAAGGGTAAAAAGAAAAGTCCCTCCTTGTGCCGATAATAATATATCGGTGCATTAAGAAAGGAGGGACTCAAATGAACAACCAATATATCTATATCCTGAACTCTTGCGAAATGGGAAATAAA
>JACQXV010000039.1 GCA_016208715.1 Candidatus Woesearchaeota archaeon
CGTGCAGGGGGCGAAAGCCGTGCGGGGCATCCCCCTTGTCAGCATCTATACAGTTACTTTCATCCCTCGCAAAAGGGCGGTGGCGGAAATTGTGCTGGTCGTTAAGCTTAAGGTGAAGTTCGTCTAAGCTTTCCACGTACACTCATTTTTAATTCTTGCATGGTTTTGAGGTAGGTGTGGAGTTTTTCGCGAATGCCTTCCTTGAGCGCTGTGTCAAATGGCAGTGCATTGACAATGGCATTCCAGTCTCGTTGCGGCATCGTTGTCAGCGAACCTTGCATCCTTCTGCCGGCTTGTTGTACTTCTGCCTCAAATTCGTGTGCTGCACTCGACCCAAATTTTTTGAGTGCCGGAAATTTTGAGAGGGAGTTTGCTCCTGCAAGCAGCAAGAGGTGCATGTCCTTTGTTTTGTCTTCCCAGATGCCTGCTTGGATGTCAAGTTTTGGAAACGCAATGCGTGTTTTAGCAATCCAGGCGGCCTGGTACTCGACGCTCGGCGGTGTTGCACCCTCAAAATAGGTTCCGTCGTGGGGAATGAGATTATAAAGGTGGAGTTTATCGATGCGATACTCGCGAATGAATTGCTCAAGCAGTGGAAAATCTTCGATGCTTTCACCGATGCCGAGAATCATTGTCATCGCTTTCTTGATTCCCAGAGCGTCGGCTGTGGAGAACATTTTTACGTAGGGGCCAATTGGTTTCGATGGGCAGACGAATTCACGGACAGCGGGATTGACTGTTTCAATGGATCCAACGACCCCGCGTACATAAGGCGCATAGAGTTCGATGTGCGGCTGCGAGACGGGCCCGATATTAATCCACACTTTCTCCTTCGTGATCGCGGTGACGTATGATAGGAGTTCGCGGAATTGTTCTGGGTTTTTTGCATTGATTCCTCCGGAGAAGAATCCTGATTGCCAGCCGAGCTCTTTGGTGATAATGACTTCTGCGAGGATGGATGAAGTGCTGCGCAGCGCAGGTTTTCCCGACGCTTCCTTTGGTTGTGTGCTCATGTAGCAGAACTTGCAGTCGTTGATCGCACAGTGCCAGCCGAAGAAAATCGCACGCTCGAATGCTGCAGTCGGCGGGTGGTTTCTTACAAAAACCCGATTTGCGTCGTGAAGGAGCGTGTTAAACTCGTCGATGGACAAAGAATTCTTATATGCCTTGGCGGGTGCAAGTTCTTGTCGCGGACTTTGAAGAGAGGTTATGCTTTGCATAGGACTCAAAATGATGGCAAATGATGATGAATGGTGATGAATGATCGTGAAGATTGACAATGTGGCTTCAGTGGAGTTTCATGAGTTTGCGCAAGCCCATCGAGAAAATGATAGATGTGATGATATATGTACCGAGCCATCCGAGTTTCCACCCAAAAAGATTAAGGACGATTAATTTTGTATTTGAAAGCGTTATTGTCTTTAGTGGTTCGTTGCGAAATGTTTTGGTCACCGGCGCATATTTTTGTTGGGTTGTTACACTGACTTCCTTTTCAAAGGATTGCTCATTGACGGTGAATACGAGAAGGTAGTCCCCTTCCTCTCCTTTAAAGGCAAAAACTGCCTTCCCCGCGTCGATGGTTTTGGTTGAGTTTCCAATAACATACACTCCTTGCGGAACATCAACGTTTACGTTGCCGCTGATGCCATCTGCAAACGCGAGTGTTGTGCTAAACTGTTGATTGGGAAGAAGCGGTTCGTATGCGATCGCGTTTGCAAGCCATCCGAAAATTACTATGATGGGTAGGAACGTGACGAGTGTGGGCTTAATGGAAGACATCATGTATTTCATGTTGAGCTCCATCGCGGATTTCTGAAGCTCAAGTACTTTCTTGGTATCGCCTTTGTGTTCCTTCATCTTTTGTTGGTGCTCTTTGAGCTTGTCCTTGAGCTCCTTCATCATAACTTGGTCGGTCATCCATTTATAGACGAGCGTAATGAGAAGGGAGACAAGAAACGACATAAGGAGAATGAAGTACAGGGGGTCGAGTGCCAAAAGAGGACCAAACAGCGGGTTGAGAATGCTTTCAAATACCATATGTTATCCCAGGCTCTGTCCCGAATCTGCCGCTGCCACCCTGCGAGCTGAAGCGATAAACGGGTTTGTTAAACATCCTCTCGGCGACAAGATGACAAGCATATTCACGGCGAGCGGAGCACCGATAGCAGTGCAGCGGCCGAGCGTAAGCGAGATTCGGGACAGAGCAGTTATCCCATATGTCATCGTGTGAACAAGTGCGGTAGCTAAGTCAGCGGTCGTTGTTGCTCTACGCCGCTCCATGAGTTACTCCATGAATTTGCGCAGCATCGGATTCATGTCCATCATGTGTTGACGGGCAATGTCTTCATATAGTTTGTAAACGATCATAACAGAAAGGAGGATTCCTGTCCCGTTCGAGAGGGCTCCTGAGAGATCTGCAAGTGCCGCAATAAAGCCAATCGCAATTCCTCCCATGACTGTGAGAGGTCCGATGTAGCGGTCGAGGATGTGCTCTAAGATTCGTTCATCTTTTCGAAATCCTGGCATTTGGAGCCCCGAGTTCATGATATTTTTGGCCTGGCTTTGTGAGTTCATGCCCGATGTCTGAACCCAGAAGATCGAGAATACCACCGCGCCAGCGCACATGAAGAGGACATAGACGAGCGCGTGTACAAGATCAATGCCGGAAAGGCTTCCTCGGATGATTTTTCCTACGATATTGGGAGCGAAGAGCCAAGCGACGACTCCGCTCACAGGGGAGTTGCCTGCAAATGTTCCGAGGACAGGGTGGCCCCAGGTTTGCAAGAGCTGTCCAAAAAGCTGTATGTTGGCAATGAGCGCTGAGACAAGAATGACCGGGATGTTGGAGGTGTAAATGAATGACAACGGCCAGCGAATGCCCTGGCCCCGGACGCGCCCAAACGAGAGCGGGATCTCGACCTTCATGGACTGCATGTAAACGCCAACGACAAAGACCAGAATTGTTGCAAGGACTGCCGCCATCATCAGGAATGCGGTAGTCGGGTCTCCTGCTGCAAGACTTTGAAAGAACGCAGGAATCGCTCCGGTTGCAATGCCCGGATTCGTGGGCGATGGCAAGGGGGAAAACGCCCTGACAAAGATTGATTGTGAAACGTTGGCAACAATGAAGAGGCTGATGCCTGAGCCAAATCCCCACTTGCTGACGACCTCATCCATGAACATAACGAGGATTCCTCCAAGAAACAGTTGGAAAACGAGCAAGAGCTCGAGTTCATAAAACACCGGAGTTCCGACAAATTCTGCTGGCGGGGCAAGCCCTCCCATGAAAACGTACACGGATGCTTCAAATATTACGAAGAATAGCCCGAGTAGTTTCTGGCTGCCTTGGAACCGTTTCTTGCCTTCATGGGTGGTTAGGTCGAACTTGATGAGTCCTGAGCCATTAAGCAGCTGGAGCACGATGCTTGACGTGACAAGAGGGCCAATGCCAAGTGACATGATAGAGCCGAAGGATGCGCCGAGAATGATCGAGAGGTACTCGAATTGCTGCATTGCGTTTTGTCCAAGGCCGAAGAGCGGGATGAGGCTCATGGCAAAAAACAAGACGAGGACAATTCCTGTCCACTTGAGTTTTTCCTTGAAAGAAAGTCTTCGTTGGGTTGGTGCGCCAACTTCTGGAAGATTTTGGATGATGGTGTCGTACAAGCCCATGGGTTCGGACCAGGATTATTGGTGAAATTTCAGCGGTGTGATGAAAAAATTGGGTGATTGATTCTAAAATGGATGAATACTATTAAAACAGTATTTGTTTAGCAGCGTCGCCACCGACCTGCGAGCTAACGGCTTTCACATCGTCTCGCACGACTCTCGGTTCGGTAAGCGGCTTAACTTACACAGCGAGCGTCGTGGCGACGCTGCGATGTGAGTAGCTAAACAAATACATGTGAGTAGCTAAACAAATACTTAAAACATACTGTCAAAAGGCTGCAGGGGACCACCAGTCAATAGACTAGTAGCGTGTTCGCTTCGCTCAACCCCTGCCGCCTTTTGAGCATGCTCAGCATACCACCACTTATCCACCAATCATATGTCAGAAATGCACTGCATTTCTGAGCACCATCAGAAATCAAGGATTTCTGAGAGATTGGTGGTATGCTGACTGGTATGCTGACATATTAAAATGTTGGCTGTAAGTTTTCGACGATTAACAAATCGCTGACAAATCGCTGTGGTCTACAAATCGCTGATCTGCTTACAATCGCTCGGCTCTGTCCGGAATTTCGCTTTCAGCGGCCGCTGCACAGTTCGCTGTGAATATGACAGTCATCTTGTCAAATAGAGGACGTTGAACATATGTTTATCGTTTCAAGCTCGCCGTGTTGGTGGCAGCGGCACAATTCAGGACAAATCCAGTCACTCTAATGGTAAGTCACTCTAATGGTAATAAAGAGTGGGAGCGAAAGCACGAATGTGGTGCGCATAAATGTTATTCTTTGGCTTCCTGTGATGCTGGATTTGCTGATTTACCTGGTTCCTTGGCCTTGCTTTCCTTCGTTTGCTTTTCTTGCTGGGAATAGCGGACAGTGACTGTGCTTCCCAAGGACGCGCATCGTTGTATTGCTTGTTCACTTGAGAAATCAACGGTGATTGAACATTTCTTATGAAGTGCTCCAGAGCCTAGAAGCTTGTTGTATCCTACTTTTGTTAAGTCAATGTGAAAGACACCGTTATTTTGGTTTGCGAGTCCTGCTGCTACCCATGCAGGAAGTGAGTCGTCGATGGTTCTTAGGTTGATGGCATTGATTTTTGGAGCGCGTGATTTGGAGACAAATCCGTGCTTTCCAAAGTAGTCAGGATCGCCCCAGATGCTGGGTTTCTTCTGGTCAGCGCGCTTGCCAGTGCCGGCATTGCCGCGCCCTCCGCGATTTCCTGCACCGCGGTGTTTCTTCATGGCGCCCCATCCGTGGGTGTGACTGCCTCGCCGGCGTGAATTTCTTTTTCGTTTGTTAACGACCATGATAATCACTTCATACGTACAATTAATCACAGAGCAGATTCGATCACATATTCAATCAGAGCATGCTTTGAATGAGATCGTTTATGTTATCGCCGCGATAACCCAGAGATCCTCCGGTTGAGTAGGGTTTCTTCGTTCCTTTGCGTTCGAAGCCGCCGCGGGGAGGGGAAAGACGAAAGTATGGCTTTAGTGCGCCTTTGTTGTTCGGGTCTTGCTGTCCTCGTTTTTCGCACAACAGCTTATAAGTTTCGTCATTGATTTCACCAAATGTTGTGCAATCTTTGACCTTGCGCAGCATGCCAAGGAGGCTCGGGGTTTTCGAGTGGACCGTGCATACGTTTTGGCGGTGCAATCGCAGCATCTTGAGAGTATCACATACTTCTGTTCGCTTGTTTATCATGCTTCTGATAAGTACAACAGCGATGCGCTGGTTTGCTGCGGGCTTGTGCACTGTTTTGGTATTTGCTGACTGAGCTGCCATGAATATCACGTCTGAATAGGTCACATCTGAACAGGAACGTAGCGGGAGTGTAGCAAAGGTGTGGCATTTATTGTTTTATGTTTAGCGTTTCAATATCTCGTGACTGGACTTTTGTAGTCATAAGTTGTTTAAGCGCCTCCATCGTGGCTATAACGAGATTGAAGCGTGAGGAGGTCTTGCCGAATGTTTTGGACCACACGTCTTCGATGCCGGCGAATTGGAGGATCTTCGCAACTTCGCTCGGTGTGATAAGTCCTGTTCCTTTTGGTGCAGGGATGAGTCTGACGATGACAGAGCCGCATTTTCCTTCAACCATAAAAGGGATGGAATGTGCTTCTTTACAACTGCACTGCCATGATCCGCATCCGCGACGAATTTTTGTAATGCCAAGTTTTGCGTTGCGTGTGGCTTTTTCTCGTGCAGGAACGGTTTCGCGCGATTTTCCGTATCCGACTCCGACGTGTCCTCGTCGATCGCCTAAGACCGCGTAGGTGGCAAAGGAGGGCTTGTTTCCTTCCATTGTTTTCTTTTGGGTCTGTCGAAACACCCTGCGTGCCCCGCCGCCGAACTTTCCTTTTGATTGTCCAACAAGTAAGAGGTCGGATTCAACGTTGGGCAGGAGGATTTCAGTAATTTCGGGTTCGAGTATTTGCTGTCCTTCATCAAGGATCGCATCGATATCGGTGATTTCTCCGCGCTTGACTTTCGCACCGAGGGCAGTTTTCGGTTTCCAGTTTTCAGTGTCGAATTGTTTTTTTGGAATCTTTTTGAGTATCTCTTCTTCGGTTTCTGGCGTGACAAGCACTTCTACGAGCGCTTCTTCCGCCACTTCAAGGTTAACGGCTGCTGATTCTGTTCCTGCGCTCGCCGGACTCTCTGGTGCAACATTGTCGATCTTTTTGTCAGTCTTCTCTTGTGGTTGACTTGAAGGTTTGTTTGTTTTTTTAGGCATGATAAATTCCTCATGATGATTTTGATTTGATCAATGCTTTGGCTAATGCAGCATTGTCGCATGATGCCGTGTGAATGTTGTAAGGGTGTGGGACTGGCGCCAGTGTGGTTACTCCTATGTTGGCTTTATCTTGGCCGCTTTTATCTGGACTGCTTTTATCTGGGCTGCTTTATAGCTCATTCTTTATAGCTCATTCAGTGATGATATTCAGTTATTATATTCTGCGATAATTTTCTTCTTGAGTTGTTCAACGTGCATTGTGAGATCTTCTGGGTTCAGTTTTGCGGTACTATAATGGGAAAATCTGCGTTGATAGGCCGCCGCATCCTTTTTGAGCGCGGCTGCATAGTTTACAATGTGACCGCCATGGATACGTTCATCTTTTGGGAGTATCACCGGATCCAGAGGGATATCAAGTCCGCCATCGACTGCCCCTTTGGCTGCTGCGAAGATTTTTGACCCTTTTGCTGCAAGACCAATGTCTAGGACTGCATTCTTGATCTTCTTTTGGACGGCGCGCTTGCCGATCAAAAGCCCGACAAGGTATGCGGCACTCGTATTTGCGGTATATCCTTTCCATCCCATCTTCTCCAGATCGTGCGAGTTAGCACTTGCGACGATGCGATCCCCATCAGGATGGTACTCGACAAGCTGTGCAGTGATGTGCTTAAGTGATTTGCGGACGACGAGGCGGGGTTGTTCTGATTTAAGGAGAGCGAGGCGTCTCTTATAGTCGGTTCTGCCGGTTCGTTTTCGTCTGTACTGGACCGTTCTCGTTCTTCCGTAGAGGGTATTGACCATTGAGGCTCACAACTCAGATATTTGTTATTGCGTTTTCGTAGATGTTTTTGGCGATTGACCGCTGCTTGTCTGCCATTTGGTTGATTCAACTTTCTTGTGCGCGGCTCGCGTTTGTGTTTTCTTTGGGAAGAGGTCTTTTTCTTCCATGTAGACTTTGATGTGGCGTTGGCTTCTGAAAAATCCGCCCTTGGATTTTAGGTATAATTGTTGATAAACTGCAGGTGCAATGATTGCTTTATCCCGCAGTTCGGCAAGGAATTTGCGTTGCACTCGGATTCGCGAGATCCACGTCTGTTTTTGGTTTAGTCGCGCGCCCTTCTTTCCTTTGCGCGATCCTTTGCCGCGTCGAAGGCCTTTGCTTCGCTGGATTTGTCGTTTGCGCGCGCGTCCTCGTGATACTCCTCGCGCTGGTCGGATGCGTACATCTCCTGAATTGATCAGTGCAGTCATGTCTTGCTTGGTGACTGTCTCTTTGTTTGTATATAGTTGTGTCTTTATGATTCTGATTCGGTGATTCTGATTCAGACATTATTGGTTGCGGGATGTGAGGATCTTGTCTTTCTCTTTTTTTTCCTCGAGGGTCTTTTGTTCTTGTTCAGACATTTGCGTATCGGCTGTAGCCGATTCTTTCTTATCGTTAGTTGCATTCCTCTCTTCTTTTCTATCTTCTTTTGATTCTTTCTCCTTGGCTTCTTTCTCTTTCTTCTTTTCGACTGCCTTTTTGGTCTCTTCATGTTTTGATTCGCGTGATTTCTTCACATCCTGCTTCTGTTTGCGTGCTTCTTCTCGTTTTTGTTGTACTGCTGCAATGAAAGATACAGGATCTTTGAAGTTCGTGACGGAAAGTTTGCATTTGTTTACTTCATTGAGGATTGCGATTCGTTTCTTGAGTCCGATCCTGGATGATACGGTGACTGCGTGCACTGACGGGTCGAGCGATGCGAGTTGGTCGACCGTGCTGACGGCAACGGGTTCGAGGCCGGCACGTGTCAAGCCGCGCACTGCGCTTGGTGATTTCCATCCGACGGTCACTACGCGCCTATATCCGCGAAGTTGCACGCGCATCTTTGAGTCTGATCCTTTGGGTCTTCTCCAGTTTTGTGAGAGTTTTTTCTTTTTGTGTGCATCTTGCCGCAGGAAAAATGGTTTCTTGCTCTTGACAGTCCTTCGGTGCGCGAGGAGTGATTGTTTGTTCATAGTTGGTGTGGACATGATATCACAGTACAATGGATGAATCATGAATTATTCTGAGTTACATTATTCTGAGTTACTGACTTAAAATCGTGATGACTTGGGTTATGGGGTGACTTGGGCTGTGGGGTTTATGAGGAGAGGATTTTGCCTGATTTGTTCGTGATGTATATCCCATCCTGGAAGATGCGGTTGTCGCGGTTCGTGACGCGTGTGAGTTGTTCGATGTCAGCAGCGACTTGGCCTGCAAGTTCTTTGTCGGGGCTTTCGACGCTGATGTCATTTCCTTCAACTTTTACTTGAGCGCCTTTCTTGATCCTGAGGGTGCGCGGGATTTTCTCACCGAGGAAATTCTTGACAGATAGCGTGTCTCCTGAGAGCGACACGCTCATGGGAAAGTGTCCAGAGCATACTTTGAGTTTGTACCTGTGGCCATTCTGTACACCAGCAATCATGTTCTTGAGGTGTGCATTAAAGGTGTAGACCATCTTCACTTCTCGCTTGGTGGCACTCGCGCAGAAGAGCGTAAGCATTCCATCTGCTGCCGCGATCTTGATCATCTTGTGCGGGAGGACTTTCGTAACTTCCCCTTGAGGCCCCTTGGCAGTTACAGAGTAGCCATTCACAGTTATGGTAATTCCCACAGGTATTTTTTGTTGGACTTCGAGTTTTTCTGCTGTCATGGTCGTGTGTTTAATTGGCTTGTTTGACGTGGCCTTTGGCGCGGCCTTTTATTTAGTAACAGTATGATTTAGTAACAGTATGTGATTTAGTAACAGTATGCGATGAGTTTTCCGCCGATTTTCTTTTGTTTTGCCTGTTGGTGAGTGAAGAGTCCGCTTGCAGTTGAGACAACGAGGACTCCGAAGTCGCGTGCGGGCAGGTAGCGCTTCTCGAATTTCTGATAGTTCTGGTAGCCGACTGCATGTCGTGGTTTGATGCTCCCGCACTTATTGATTAATCCCATGAGATTGACTTTCAGATGCCCTCCGCGCCCATCCGCGACTTCTTCGAATTGACCGATATATCCTTCAGCGTTCAAAAGCGTGAGCAGCGCCTTGATAGTCTTTGAGGCTGGTTTGATTGTGCACTCCCGTCTTCCAATGGCTTCAGCATTGCGGATTTTTGACATTGCATTTGATAATGGGTCATTCAGCATGGGTTGTCACCGATGATTGTTGAGCATTGTTGAGCACGATTTATTGTTCATTGAATTTCCGACTGAATCATTAATTATCATTAATTAATTATCATGTATTTGTTTAGCAGCGTCGCCACCGACCTGCGAGCTTGCGACAATTCACATCGTCTCGCACGACTCTCGGTTCGGTAAGCAGCTTAACTTACACAGCGAGCGTCGTGGCGACGCTGCGATGTGAGTAGCTAAACAAATACATTATCATTAATTAAATTTCTTGAAGCCGATATGGATTGCGATATCACGGAAGCACTGTCTGCAGAGGTCCAGGTTATACTTGTCGATGTGGGCGCGGTTGCGTCCGCAGCGTGAGCATTTTTTGCGCCCAATGCCACAGCTTCGCTTCTTGGGGGCATTGTGCTTGATGAACTTCTTGTACTTTGCCGGCTTTGAAGCAAGTTGTGCGAGGATCTTACGGTAATCGCTTGTAGTCATGTTGCTTCTCCTTGTTTTCCTTTTTCTTGCTTTCCTTTGTTTTCGTAATGTTCTTTTCTTGTTTCTTTGTCCTATTGTTCTTCGGAGATGAGAACCTTGAAGTTTTCTTTCATGAAATCGATTGCTTCCTGCCTCTTGATGCGGTGGTTTGCGGGAACTCTGGCGCTGCGTAGGCGTCGTTTGCGGATAGAGAATCCCGGCCGCTCGAGGGTGATGCAGACTTGCAGTCCCATCACACCAATGGCTGGATCGTACTTTGATCCTGGAATATCAATGTATTCGTGGATTCCGAATGCAACATTGCCTTCATTGTCGAATTGCCTTGAGGAAAGTTTTTGGTCCTTTGCTCCCAAGAGTACAACAAGCAGTTTGTTGGCTTCCTCGCCCCGGAGCGTGACTTTGCAGCCGATGGGCAGTCCGGGTCGTAGTCCCCATTGCGCGATGCGCTTTTGAGTAACGGTCTTTACGGGTGTGGCGTGCGAGATGGTTGAGAGGAGCTTGACGCCTTTCTCAAGCTTATCTTGGCTTTTTCCTGCTCCGATATTGAGCGTGACCTTCTCGATCCGTATGTTTTTCATTGGGTTCATGTCGTGTAAATGTCGTGTCGTGTAAATGGTTGGTATGAACGTGATTGGTATGAACGGCAGTCTTTTGGTGAGTTGTTTTAAATTCTTTTTAGATTGAGTTTTTCATTAACCTTAGTTTTTCATTATTCTTTTTTAATGAAACAGGGGAGTGCTGGTTTTTGCGCTCCGATGGGAAATGCGTAGCGTGCGAGGGTTTCGTATTTTTCTCGCTTTTCTCCGTGTGGTGAAAAGATTATTTTGCCTTTGTTGATCTCTTCTACCATGCCGATCCTTCCTGCATGTTTTCCGAATAGGAGGTAGACGGTCGCTCCTTTGCCAAGCGGATAGTGGTTCGTGATCTTTTGGCTGGGAAGCTCAAGTTGGAGTGAGTCTCCTACGTGATAGGCATCCTTGTCAAGTATGATGTTGCGTCCATCTGAGAGCGTGACTTGGGTCTTGCCGCCAGCGATTTTTGTCTTGCGTTCGATGCGCGAGAGTTTGGTAGCGTTCTCTTCGTCGCTGATGCGCACGGCGGTGAGCCTCCCCTTATCATCAAGTAGGATGCGGTAACTTTCCTTGATTACTGGAAACTCAACTACATCCATGATTCCGACATTGAATCGCCTGTCTTTGCGTCGTCTCTTATCGACGAGGACTTCTTGGGTCGCCACAACGAAGTTGACTTCGTGAGCAGTCTTTGCGACCTTGGTCATGTCGCGCATGACTGTGTCAAGCGACAACCCGAGGAGGAGCGAATGCGCACCGGGATTAGGTCGCGTAATCCAAGTTGATTTCTTTCGCTCGATGTTCCATGTCTTTGGGGTCGCGAGGCGTTTGAGGTGATTTTTGACCATGTTGTATTCATCATCCATTTAGTTGTTTTTGATTGTCATAAAAATCCGCCGAACGCGCCCTACTTCGGGCTAAAGCCCGAAGCTTGACGGGCACTTTCTTTGACTGCGGATTTTTAGGACGCCAAAAAAGAGCCAACGCCCTAAAGGGCAGGGCTATCTTTTTTGAGCGTGTTTTTTGCCGCTGCTGGCTTGTTTTCTCATCCGGTTTTCTCATCAAGATCGCAATTTCGAAGTTACTGTGGGTTTTGCTTCGTGCGCGTTTTGTGCAGTGCTTTGCATGGTACTCGGCACTTGTTTGTTTTTTGTGCTTGTTCCTCTTGAAAGAGCGCCCTTTCGCCGCTGATCGGAAAGGTTGAGATCCATAATCAGCACGTTGGATGCAGTTATAGGGTAAAGTGATTTTGATCCATCTTTTTTTAGGCGTTCGATGCCCGTGAGGAAGACTTTGCTTTCCTTAAGGTCAACACGTTCAACTTTTCCTTCTTTTCCTGCGTACTGTCCGCGCATGACTTTAACCTTGTCGCCTTTGATGACTGGAAATGAACGGCGGGCGTGTTTGGTCCGCAGGTCCTTTGAAAGGTGCGCTGAAAGCAGTCGATGCCGAAGATGCAATGGCGCTTCATAGCGGTACTTGCGTTGCTTGCGTGGTTGCCGGCTTGCATTCCAGGCGGTTGAAAATGTTTGTTTCATGAGTACCAACCGTATTCTTTGTTCGTGTTTTTTCGTGTTTTGTTCGAGTGAATTTGGCTGTGAGCGTGACTAAACTATGATTAGACTATGATGCTTGCAACTTTGGCGACACCCGGCCAGCGCGCAGCCGCTTCTTTGCAGATTGGGCCCTTGAAGATCGTGCCTTTGGGATTTCCCTTATCATCTTTGAGCACGACAGCGGCATTGTCTTCGAACTTGATGCGCATGCCGTCGGGTCTACGGTATGCTTTTTTTTGACGTACGATTACGGCAAACACGACTTGTTTTCGCATATCCGGCTTTCCTTTCTTGACTGAAGCAAGCACGAGATCGCCGACTCCGCAAGCAGGAATGCGTCGTTTGGATGTTTTTTGGGTCTTGACGGATACGATCTTGATGACTTTTGCTCCGGAATTATCGCAGCACGGAATCCATGCACCTTGGTTTATTGCGCGGCTTAATTATTTGCTGCAGTGTTGCAACGATGAACTGCTTGACTATGAACTTACTATTTACTTCTGATACTTACTTCGCATACTTTCTACTTCTCATACTTTCTTATACATAACTGCTTCTAATATTACTCTTCAGCTGTTGTTACTCTTCAGCTGTTTTCTTCGCAGCGAACTCGCTTGTCACGGATTCTTCTTTGACTTTGAACTTTGCCTCTTCCAATGCCTCTTTTTGGAGTGCGTATCTTTTCTTCTTGCCTTTTACCTCGATTATGACAAATGATTTTGTTTTTGAGAGAGGCCTGCATTCTGCAACCGTGACCAGGTCACCTTCGCGGGCGTTGAGGCAGTCCGGATTATGGACGGCGATCTTTGTCCTTGTGCGCTTGTAACGTTCGAATTTCGGAATGAGCCTGCGTCCTTCCCATTCGACGATTGCTGAACGCTGCATTTTGGAGGAGGTAACGGTTCCAACAAATGTCTTTCCACGAACTTTGAGCGCACCGTGGAAGGGGCAGTTCGCGTCCGTACATTTTTGCGTTGGGATTGCGTCGGTGAGTCCAACTGATTTTGTTCGTGCGGCCATTGTGATAACGATTGGTTGATAACGATTGGTTGTTTGTATGCTGTATTTGTATGTTGTGTTCTTTGATGCTATTTTTTGATTCGTTCCTCAGCTCGCCCAAGCAATGACCGGGGTTTAATGGTTGTTCCATCGAGGTCGATGGTGACGGCTGATTTGATGATGGTTTTGGTTGCTGATTGCGTTTTGATTGTAAACGTGTTTTTTGTTTCGTCGATCACGGTCCCATCCAAGCCGACAAGTGTTGAGTTGCGTGATTGGGTAATCGATACCTCCCGCCCGATGAGCGGCTGACGAAACGATTGGGTGGGCTGATTTCGTGGATGCATTGTCGTCATTTTTGCCATCATTTGACAAGGATGGTTTCTGATGCGAATCCGAGCTGGACAAGGACGGCTCGTGCCCGATTTTTATGATCGCCCTGAAGTTCGATCTTGCCTTCTTTGATGGTTCCTCCGCACGCGAATTTGTTCTTGAGTTTCTTGAGGAGGTTATTGCCATCAACTTCCTTAAAGTCGATTCCTGTGATGATGGTGTAGGTCTTGCCGAATTTTCTTTTTTCGACAGCAACTTCGATGAATTGGTCTTCCTTTGCGATTGTCTCGCATACGCAGAGCTCTTTTGGGAGCCCGCACATTGAGCATATTTCACTCATTGTCTTTTGGTTCCTCCTTGTTGCGCTCTGACGCTTGTCAAGAGTCGCGCGATCATTCGTTTGCTTTGCTGCAGTTGTCCGCTGCTTTTGGGCGCAGTGCCGAGGGAAATTTGCGCGCGCTGTTTCATGATCTCTTTGCGTAATTCTTTGATTTTCTGTTGCGCCTCTTCGGGGCTTGTTGGTGTTTTGTCTTTTTTCTTCATAGAGCGTCACGCGATGATTATGAGTTTATTTTTATGAGTTGATTTGTGAGCGATTAATTCGTTTGTTTCTTCCGGGTCTATTCCTTTGTTG
Source organism: Candidatus Woesearchaeota archaeon (assembly GCA_016208715.1). GTDB lineage: Archaea > Nanobdellota > Nanobdellia > Woesearchaeales > UBA11576 > JACQX01. The sequence continues at coordinate 14,131 of JACQXV010000039.1, forward strand.
GTCTTATTCGTTTGTTTCTTCCGCCTTTGATGCTGTTTCTTTTGGCGCTGCTTCTTTTGGTGTTTCTAGTTGGCTGCTTTCGCTGGCGTCCGCCGGTCCACTTGCTGGAGCCCCCTTGGTTGCTCTTTTAGAGCTCGCCTTTTTGCGGGGCTTGCTTTTTTTCTCAGCAGTTTGTCCCTCTGCTGATGGGGCTTGCGTGCCTTTTGCGAGTGCCGCTTCTTCTTTTTTTGCGGCATGCGCTTCTTTGCCAGCGAGTTCTTGGACAATGGTTTGCGGCGTTTCCAGAATCTCGATGCGATCCGGCAGCTTTGTATCGGGAGGCATGATGCGTACGATAATGCCTATGGTGCCGGTCTTGAGCTGTGCTGCAGAGTATGCTTTTCGGACGCCAGTGAGCGCTATGTCACCGCACTTCTTGAGATACCCTTGGTAGAATCGCCAGCGTTTTGCGCGTGAGCTGGGAATCTTTCCTGATATTAGGATCTCGACTCCGAATGCTCCTGATGCCATGACATCGCTCATGACGTTGTGGCCGATGCCTTTGAAGCGTTGAGTGCCGAATTTTTCAAGTGAGCTCGCGACGCGTTCTGCGACGATTTGCGCGTCAAGGTTGATATTCTCGACTTCCTGTATCTCAATCTGCGGGTTTTCGAGTTCAAAATTTTCTTTGAGCTCGGTGGTGAGTTTCTTGATGTTTTGTCCTTTGCGCCCTACGATGAGCCCTGGACGTGAGGCGTAGATGATGATCTTCTCCCCCAGGGGAGTCTTTTGAAGCTTTACGTGTGAGTGTCCTAAGTTGCGCAGCGTATGGCTGATGTACTCCTGGATGCGGTATTCCTTAACGTTGCTTGCGACGATCTGGCGTTCGATCATTGTTCGCTCCCCCCGGTGTTGGCATGAGGGTTGAAAGTTTCTTTTTTCTGCTGGTGTTTTTTGTCATTCTTGTCATTCTTTTTTCTTTCTTTTTTTGTTGATGCCGCCTCTCCTGCGGCGGGTGCTGCTTCTTGCATCACAACTTCGATGTGTGCGCGTTTCATCTGGCTCCTACGCTGCCTGCCTGGGTGGAATGGTTCGTTTGCCCGGTGCGCACATAAGTGGATGATTGCAAGGTTGCTCGTGTTGAGTCCTTTGCTTTGCGCATTCACTTCAGCGGATTCAAGCAGTGCGAGGATGGTCTGCGATGCCTTTATGGGATAGCGTCCTGCCGCCATATGGCCGGGTTTGTGTCCAAGACCGTTCGTGAATCGCGTGAATTCGATCGGTTTTCGCATGGTGATCGCGTCCTGAAGTATTTGTTTTGCCCGTGTGAGGCTTTTGCGGCGTAATCTATTGCAAATCTCAATTGCTTGCTTAGGTGAAACATCAAGGTCTCGTCCGATAGCGCGCGCCATCATGCCCTGATTGTATCCTTGGAATGCATATTTTGCTTGTGCCATGTGATTCACGTCAAGAGTGTGTGTTGTTGTTAAGCTGTTGTTAATTACATTGTTAATTACATTTATCCCATTTACTTGACTGATATGTTTGCTGAGGATCGTGTTGCGCCAATTCCTGGTGCGCTGTGGTTGACTTTCTTTCTGGTGAGCGCGAATTCTCCTAGGTAGTGCCCGATCATTTCTGGTTGGATGTCAACGATGACGAATTCTCTGCCGTTGTGGATCTTGATCTGCCTGCTCACCATCTCGGGAAGCACGACAAGGTCACGACAGTGCGTCTTTAGGTTTTTGCTTCCTTTGCGCAGGTTGTGCAGGAATATTTTTTGCTGTTCGTTGAATCCTTTCTTAATGCAACGGCGCGCGCGTGATGGAAGCTGCTCTGCAAGCTCGTTCAAGCTCATGGCTTGGAGTTCTTCAAGCGTTTTTCCGCGATAGATGAATTCTTTGCGCGCCATAGTTGATCACTTCCTATTTTTCTACTCTTTTCTTTTACCTGCTCTTTTCTTGTCTGCTTCCGGCATCCTTGCTCTTTCGGCCAGTTCTTCGTGCCGCAATCATTCCAACTTTGCGTCCGGGCGGAGCATTGCGTGATGTCGGCCGTGCCTTCGATTTGCGCAGTGTTCTCTTATTTCCGAATGGGTGGTCGACTGCGTTTTGTGCAGCGCCGCTGATGTGTGGGTATTTCTTATTTTTTGCCCAATGCTTGTAGTAGGCTTGTCCTGCTTTTAGGAATGGCTTCTCAAGCCTTCCTCCTCCTGCGATGACTCCGATGGATGCACGGCAGTTTGCGTGAAACTGCTTGCTTTTCTTGGAGGGGAGTTGGACGACGATTCCTTCTTTGAGTTTTGTAACAACTTTAGCAAACGTGCCGCTTGCGCGCACGAACTTGCCGCCGTCTCCTGGAACCCCTTCGATATTGTGGACGAGTGTTCCTTCAGGTATGTGTGCAAGAGGGAGCGTGTTTCCAAGGGAAGGTTCCGCTTCACTGCCGTTCTTGACCATGTCCCCGACCTTGACTCCTTCTGGTGCAAGAAGAAGCACAATTTCTCCATCAGCAAACTCGACTTTTGCAAGCGGAGCTGAGTGCCCTTGACAGTGGACAAGATCGATAATTGTGCCTTGCACGGTATCTTGCGTAAGCGAGTGGTGCTTTGCAGCGCCTTGATAGCGAAAGGATGGTGCACGGTACGTCGGGCTTCCGGTTCCGCGTGCTTGTTGGATAAGATTTTTTCCCATTGTGTATCTGGAGCGCGTATCAATACTCTTTCAATTAATATTCTTTCAATTACATAAGTCCAAGCTCTGTCGCGACATCAAGTGCGGGCGACTCGGGTGCAAGTTTTACGTACGCTTTTTTTTGGCATTGTGGCGTGATGAAGGTGTTGACTTTGGCCACCTTGACCTTGAAGAGTTCTTCGATCGCTTTCTTCACGTCGCTTTTTGTTGCTTTATTGTCAACTATGAAAACGAGTTTGTTCTCTGCTTCCATCAGGCGAATAGATTTTTCTGTGGATAGCGGATATTTGATGACTGTGGAAGCGTCCATGGCTGTTCGCGATTGTTGTTTGCGATTCATGCTGAACCTGGTTTAGTTTTTGATTGGGCCTTTGCGTTTCTTGTTTTTACTTTGCGTGATTGAAGGCTGAAGGGAGTGTTTTTGGAGCATGCATCGATGGCTGCTTCTGAAAAAAGGGCAAGCCTTCCTGCTTGCGATCCTGGCGCGAGGACTTCGACATTGAGTTTTGAAAATTCACACACGTCAACGCCAGGAATGTTCTTTGCTGCGGAAAGGAGCTTGCATGGTCCGCTGACGACGAAGAGCGGGCCGATGCGGCCTCGTTCGGCTCGTCCGCGCAGTCTTGCAATGCCCGCTCGTCTGGTGGATACGCTTGAGCGTGCAAGCTCATCTGCAAAACCCAGCTCGAACAGCGCTTTTTCAACGTCTTTGGTTTTTGCGAGCGCTTCGACTGCGTTGTCGATGATGAATGGGTAGGTGTTGGGTGCTACATGCCCTCGTGCTTTGACGAGTTCTGTCTGAAGTGTTGCCGCGATTGCGGATCGGATTGCGAGACGCCGTTCGCGGACGTTGATATTTTTTGCCCATTGTTTGCTTGCTTTGGGCGGATGTGCTTTGCGCCCTCCGACTGTTCCTGGTGCGATCGCGCCGACCCAGTTGAATTGGGTTCCGCGATGCGACATGATCTTTCGCTGGACACGGGAGATTCCATGCCCATAGGATCCTTTCCAGTCGCGTCGTCTTCGAGACAGCTTTCCTTTTTGTTTTTGCCCTGCCATTGGATCTGTTCCATACGGTTGGCGCCGGTGGCTTTGCTGCACTTCGACTGCGCGTTTGATTACATCGGGACGGACGTTCTCATGAAATATCGCAGGCAATTCCTTAAATCCTTTTTCCGTGTTTGAAAGCGTGAGTATTTTGAGTTTCATGGGATTGGGCGCTGCTCAGTGATGATTATCATATGCTATCGTATTCTCGTCTCGTTCATGTGCTCGTTCGTGTGCTATCGTGTGCTATCTTGTGCTCATCAGTTGCCTTGCTGTGATGTGGTACTGATGTGATTAATTGCGGGCACCGGTCCTTCGAATTTTCTGTTCGGATTTCGTGCGAGCATTAGACGGATGAGGCGATTCGATGTGCCAACGACAGATCCCTTGACGAGAATGCAGGGATTCTTGACAATGCCATAGTGGACGAATCCTCCTTTCTTATTTATCTCGTCGGGTTTGTCGCAGACTTTAAGGATGAGCTTGTTGTAGTCGATGCGTTGGTGGTATCCCATCTGTCCAGCAAACGCGACGCGGTACATGACGTGCCCCTGCTTGCTCCAGCCACCGAGTGATCCAGGCCCGCGTTTAGTCTTTTCAGATTTGTGTTGGCGGATCTTAACGCCGAAACGCTTGACAGGACCCTGGAACCCTTTGCCTTTGCTTACTGCCTGGACATCGACTTGGGTTCCTTCAGCAAAGACGTCCTTGATGCTGAGTTCTTTGCCGAGTTGCTCTTTTGCGTACACGAATTTGTCGCCCACACTGCCGCCGAGCCCAAGCTCAAAAAGTTCAGGTTTTTTCTTTCCAATGCCTGTGAGTTTGGGTTGCGTGCAGACTAGCAGCCTGATATCTGTGTAGTCTTCTGCTTTGAGGGATTGAAGTTTTTGTTCGTTAGGTTTTTTGGGCAGGATGATCTTGCGGCCCGCTTCTTTGTCGAGCTTGCCGAGGATTTCGGTCGCGACTTGGTTGCCATAATATCCTTTTTTGTAGAATCTGATTCCTGCGACCTTGAGTGGTGGGCACTCAATGATGGTTGCGGGCCAAGAGACCTCTTCTCCTTTTGTCATGGCGTTCTTGCGATTATCAGTAATGATGAGGTGCGTCATGCCTACCTTGTAGCCTGCAAATCCGAGCGGTTTTGTATCTTTTGATGGTGTCCAAGCTCTGACGCGAGCAAAGTGGCGTGCCGCTCTGACTCGCGGCCAGACCTGCATACTTGCGTGCCGTGATCGGTGTGGTTTTGGCATGGGATTCCTTTCTTAACTTTCTTAACATAGTTGTGACGGGTTCAAGTCGAAGATATTTCAGAGGATAAGAGCTTATGATTGTAAACTCGTACTGAAAATTCTCCTTTTCAGGCTCGTTTATCATTTCCCTGCATTTAGAACATGTATTTGTGTTCCAAATGGTCACTTGTGATTTTCCATCAAGAAAGCAGGTTGTTTATAAAGGTTTTGGTCGACTGGCTCTATCCCGAATTGTGCCCGCTGTCACTATGCAAGCTTGAAACGATAAACATGACATTCAACGTCATATGACCTCCTCCCGCGCCCTAAAGGCGGGGGCTTCCTGGTGGTTAGCGAATGCTACGTTCTAAAAATATAAATATAAGACGTCGTTGATCGGACGTCACGGACATATGAAACTTGTATGTGCCCGGACACGCATTTAGTGAGGGAAGAGGCGTAGTGGTGATGACTCCTCAGCAATATGTTCACGCCCTTAAAGGCCCTGCTCATGGAAAATCCTGAAATGCATGCACAGAGTCTGCAGACCTATTTGAAGATCATTTTAAATCTTCCAAGATACATGCATAATTACGCGGAGAGGATGCGACTGACTGTTGTGACCCCCCTTCTAGACCAAGTGTCGGCCGAGAGGCAGTAAAAGTAATTATAGTGAATCCTCAATACCTCGGTCGCAACACGTGGACACGATACAATGACTCCCGACACAACCTACATCGTCACAGACTGCATGGACGTCGACGGCCTTTTTTCAGCGGTCATCCTCAACCGCGCTTTGCAGGCAAGCGGCACTCGTATCGTGAACCTGCCAACACGCGTAGCCGATCTTACAACACGATACACTAAACTTTTCACAGGAGATCAGCAGCCCGGACGCGTAATAGTGGCGGATCTGGCGCACAATACTTCTATAAATTCACTTGAAGGGCTTCTTGCCAATGCCACGCATCGCGGTTTTTCGATTGAAGTGTACGATGAGCACGCATTTCAAGTGGACGGCCCAACACGCCAGTATTTTAGCACCGTGCATATAGAGGACGGAAAAGCTTCTGCAAAGATCGTTCAGGAAGTATTCGCTCCTCAGGACGCGATTAGCGCTGCATACGCTCATCTTGCACAACTTGCTGATTTTCCACCCCCGCAAGCCCACCCATTGGAATCAATACTGGATGACCTTGCAGACCTTATTGTGGGAATCAGACACGTGAACACGAAGATAACGTTTTGTGACCTGATCGCACACTATGCCAAAGAAACAAGTTTATTGACGCCGGAATTTCAGACTATTTGTTTCAAGTACAGACTGAAGAAAGCTGATGCAGAGTTGCGAACGCGCGGAAGCGTCGTCGTCTATTACCTATTCAAAAAAAGTGACAGAGTACCGCTCGCGATCGGATACGCGGAATCGATCCTATACATGAAGCCAGGCATCCGCGCAGTACACGAACAAGGCAGCACGCCATTTGCGGCGGCCGTGTTTGATGACGGCAAAATTGTTTTTTCTGCACGGCATTCGCAAGAACCGCAAAATACAGCGCTCGCAGCAGTTGATTGCAGCGTACTAGGAAAGACATACAATGGCGGCGGACGTTTTGACGGTGGCGGAGGGAGCATCCCGGACGAAAATGTTTCACAAGAAAAATTCAATGATGTCGCATTGGCTCTCAAAGAGAAAGTAAAAAGATTATTTGATCTCAATGAATGACCTCGATAAATGATTACGATTCAAATGATTCTTCAAAGAATTCTTAGTCTGATTTCATTTGTCGCTTTTCTGCACGCTGCCCGATTTGCGCGATCTTTGATCTGACAATGGCGTAATTAACAGGATTCTTAATCTTCTTGCAGAGTCCGTCGGGCTTGCATACGCGCAGGTCAACGTAATATCCTTTAGCATCGCAGTTGGGAGGCAGGATTTTTTTCTTGTGCGCCTTGGCATACCGCAATTGTCCTATGAGGTATACGCCGCGCAGGGGTTCCGGGTTTTTTACATTCCATTCTTTGAGCCGTGATTCGATCTGTTCATAGCTCCAGCCAACTGAAGAGAGGTGATTGATCAGCGCGAACAGAGCACGTTTTTTCCCGTCGGAAAGTCCGTTGAGTATTCCATGCATGCAAGGCGGGAAGAGTGATTCGGGAATTGCTTCCGCGATTTCAGCGAAAGCTTCTGCGCCACCAGTGATGCTGTTGGTGTATTGTTCAACGAGTATCTTTTTGTGCTCGATCCTTGCACTGTGCTCAAGTGCCGTAAGAAGCAACATAGTCCCTTCTCCGGCGATCGCATCGCGGCGGCGCAGGAAATGCGGTGTTGCGGGAACGACGAACTCGGGCTTTGCACGTGTCTTGTCAAACGTGAGAATTTCGTCAGGACTTAAGGGGACAGATACAAGGCCGGACTTTTCATGATACGAGTACGGTGCGCGGAAGAGGTGACGCGATGCGATCAAGACCTTGTCCACCTCAATTATTGATCGTGGATTGAATTGTTTGACGGGTTGTGGCCTAGTACAGCACTGGCGTTTGGCGTCAAGCTTCACGAATTCGTCCCGGATCATGATAACTCTCTTGTGCTGGTTATCGAAGCACTTTTGGCATTCAAGAAACTGGGCTTTGTCGTTTGTAGTCATGCGCGAGTCGCACGTTGGGCAGACGAATTGCGTGTGGTGTAGCTCCCATTTTTCGTCATAGGGTTGTCCGCAGTTCTGGCAGGTGACGCCTATGAATTCCTCTACAGGTTTCTGGGTGATTGTTGAAAGTTGCTGAAGGGAGAACGATCCCGCAGTGCCAAAATGGATAATATCATCGGTGATTGTGATGCTTTTGGTGGAGATGTAGTCAAGCAAGTACGCCGCGATCTTGCGGGGCCCTTCAGGGAAAAGTGTTCTCGTCTCTGCATCGCGCACGCGTTGCGGAAAAGCTTCAAATGGGACGCCGATGTGGAATCCCTTGTTTCCTGAGAATTTGACGCTGACAGCTCTTATGCCATGGTCTCGCAGAGCCTGAACGAACAGGGCCGTTGTGATCTTGGAGAGTTCCCACCACGGGCAGTCGATGTCGAGCACGATGTCCCATCCGCTGCGTAGCGCCTCGACCGCATTTTTGGGCATGTTGAGTTCGATGCAAAGAGGATTCTGCCAGCGTTCTTCAGAACAGTGGAATGAAGTGACTCCGCGTTTGACAAGTTCGAATACATCAGAAGGGTACTGCAGGATGTCTGGTCGTTTCCCGTAGCCTTCGCCACCGTAGGACCCAACTGCTTCCCGATCGCTGCATGCATCAACGATCGCTTCCTGTATTTCAGGGCGTTTGTAGTACTTGATGATTGTGGAAAGCTGCACTGGATCGATTGTTTTCATCGTCAGGGGAATGTTTGGCAGGTATTTAATTGTATTTGAGACAACATATTTAAAGCAAGTACCGTCATAGACGACCACAATGGCGCGCGAAATAGATCATCAAAAAAAGGAACCAACTCCTCAAGAGTTGGAATCGTGGCTGGATGCATTAATCGATGATAATGCACTAATCGTGGTTGAAGGTAAGCGAGACAAGTTGGCTCTCGTTGAGCTTGGCATTGATAAACAGCGTATCGTGACGATTAACAAGCCGCTTTTTGCAATTGTTGAATTTGTGGCAGAGAATTGCAAGAGAGTTATTTTGTTGACCGATCTTGATAAGGAAGGCAGGAAATTGTATCATGTGCTCAAGAGGGATCTTGTCAATCACGGTGTGAAAGTGGATATGTTTTTTCGGGCATTTCTGATCAAAAATACCAGTTTGTGCTGCATCGAAGGTTTGAAGCAGTACATCCGTCGGAGAACACAGTCAGATTCTTCATAACATTTATAAATAAAAGGTATTTGTTTAGCAAACAACTTCGCAGCGTCGCCACGACGCTCGCTGTTCTGGTTCAAGCGCGTAACGAGCCGAGAATCGTGCGAGACGATGTGAATTGTCGCAAGCTCGCAGGTCGGTGGCGACGCTTGCTAAACTAATACAATAAAAGTTATCTGCGAACAGTAAGATTTACATATTTTGATATGTCAGCATACCACCAATCCCTCAGAAATCCTTGATTTCTGATGGTGCTCAGAAATGCAGTGCATTTCTGACATATGATTGGTGGATAGTGGTGGTATGCTGAGCATGCTCAAAAGGCGGCAGGGGTGAGCGAAGCAAATATGCCACCAGTCTATTGACTGGTGGTCCCCTGCCGCTTTTGACAATCATTGAATAACGATAGAGGAATTAAAGAACAGGGGAATTGAAGATGATTAAGAATCAACTAAAGACCACTGCACTCCTTGCCACGCTTACTGCACTATTGCTGTTTGTTGCAAACCTCCTGGGTGGACGATTCGGTCTGATGGTCGGTCTTGTTCTGGCGGTCCTGATGAATTTCGGGACATACTTCTTTGCACACAAGATCGTGCTCTTCATGTATCGCGCAAAGCCTGCGGACAAGAGAAGACATGCAGAGCTGTACAGTGTAGTGAAAGACGTGGCTCAACGTGCACAGATTCCGATGCCTCAAGTCTTTGTCATTCCGTCTGAGAGCCCGAATGCGTTTGCAACAGGAAGAAATCCATCTAATGGTGTCGTTGCGTGCACGGAAGGAATTATGCGGCTCTTGACGAGGGATGAATTGCGCGGCGTGATTGCGCACGAGATGGCGCATATCAAGAACCGCGACATTCTTATTCAGACCATTGCTTCCACAATCGCGGGAGTGGTCGGGTATGTTGCGAGCATGGCGCAGTGGGCTGCGATCTTCGGTGGCGGCGGTCGCGACGACGAAGGAGGTGGAAACCTTCTTGGACTTCTGGTACTTGCAATCATCACGCCGATCATTGCGATGATCATTCAGCTTGCGATCTCACGTTCACGGGAGTATCTTGCAGATGAAACTGGCGCTAAGATCGTCAAGGATCCGCTTGCGCTCGCGAGTGCGCTTGAGAAGCTTGACCGCGCTATTCCCAGGAATCCGTTGCGATTCGGTCACGCAAGCACTTCGTCGCTTTTCATCGCAAACCCTTTCAGCGCAAAGAGTATGCTCGGCTTGCTTTCGACGCACCCACCGATGGATGAGCGGGTCAAGCGACTGAAAGAGATGAAAGTCTAAATTCTCAATAGGATCTTCCTAGAATCACCATGGGACACACAAATATTGAAATCAAAGCGAGATGTTCTCATTTAGAATATATTCGGGAACTCTTGGAGTTTCGGAACGCGCGCTTTCAGGGTCTTGATCATCAAATTGATACGTATTTTAGGGTAAATCATGGAAGATTAAAATTACGAGAAGGAACTATTGAAAATTATTTGATTCATTATAGAAGAGAAGATAAAGAAGGACCAAAGCAATCTCAGGTTATTCTGTTTAAGTCAGATCCTAACTCTTCTCTTAAAGAAATCCTTACGACGGCATTGGGCGTTCTTGTTATTGTCGACAAGAAAAGAGAGATATACTGGATTGATAATGTAAAATTCCATCTCGATACAGTTCAAGATTTAGGAAATTTTGTCGAGATAGAAGCAATCGACTACAACGGAACAATCGGAAAGGACAATCTTTTGCAACAATGTCAGCAGTATTCAGATTTATTTAATATTTCGCAGATGGATTTAGTTTCTCGTTCTTATAGTGATTTGCTGATCGGAAAATAAATGATGGGGCACCTTTTCGTTCCGTCTCTTGTTAGGTGAAGAGGCAAACGTACAATTATTTTTGCAAAAATCAAAGAAGCATAAAGCTGTTTTCAAATATGGACAAACACAGCAGAATATAGTTCAGCAGGATAGTTCAATTCTGTCTCTGTGGTGTCCCATTCTGATAAGGACTGTCAAGCACTCTCCTTATCTCTTTTGCTTTCTTCTCTCCGATCTTATCGACTGACTTAAGTTCCTCTTCCGTAGCATTCACTATATTCTTCACCGATCCGAGTTTCTCTAACAATGGTTTTGCAAGACCAGATCCAACTCCCGGCAGCGCAGATGTAATGTATTCCTGCAGTTCTGCGGTGCTCATTGGCTTGCGGTTCGCGTGAGGATTGAAGTCGGACTGTTCAGCCTCCTGTTCTCGCTTGGCTATAATCGCAAGCAGTGCTGCGGTCTCCTTGCAGTTCTTAGTCATGATTACCGGTATTCCGTAGCTGACGGTTATTGTGGCAATCATCCCTCTGATGGCATTTGGATGTATATTGCGCTGCGTGTATATGTCTTCCTCGCCTTCGACGACGACGAGCGGACGCTCGAATCTCTGCTTCATCTCCCGTAGCTGGTTGAGCAGCCTTCCGTCGATAATGGAGTCAACGAAGTCCGGCACTGTCTTGTATTCGACGCCTACGCGTTTGGAAACGATATAATCGCCAACTTCAAGAGTTTCAAGCTTCAACTCGACGCCAAGCTCCAGGAGTTCTTTTGGAATGCCGCTTGATTTTTCACGGTGGTCCACAAAGATCTTTAGTGAGAGTTCGGGCCACAGGCATTGTTGCTGGGTTGATGCTTCCTTTTTGTTTGCGACGCCCGTGAAACAGTGCTTGAGGCTTGCGAGTGTGCGGTGCATGCGTTTTTCTTTGTGGTGGGCACTCCAACGATAACCTTCGTCGCGAGTATCTTTTGTCACAAGGACAACGACGTTGCCGCTGGCGCTTCGTCCAGTTCTTCCGCGGCGCTGAATAGTGCGTATTCCAGAAGGGACAGGCTCGTAGAAAATGACCAGGTCTACTTTCGGAATGTCAAGTCCTTCTTCTGCGACGCTGGTCGCAATAAGACAGTTATAAGTGCCTTGTTTAAACTCGTCAAGGATTAGTTTTTGCTGTTTTTGATTCATGCCGGTGCCGCCTTTCTTTGTCTGTCCGACAAAAAGCGTGGCTTTGGCACCGTCGACATTGAAAAGTTCAAGTATGATGCGCTGTGCTGTGTCTCTGAATTGAGTAAAGATGATGGTTTTGCTTTCAGGATTGTTTTCGATTTCCTTGCTGATGATTGCACGCAGCTCGTTGAACTTTGGGTGTTCGATGCCTGCATCGTAGAGTATGCGGGTGAGAAGCGAAACGCTCTTGAATTGTTCGTCTCGGACAAGATTTTGTAGGGCTTTAACATTAGTCGTCTGAGCCTCGTCGCATAATTTCTGCAGGTACTTATGCAGCGCGGTGATGCACTGGCTTTCGAGCAGTTCGAGAGCATGTTGGAGCTTGATGCACTCGGAAAGCAGGGAGATTGATTTGAGGATGTTGGGATTTTTGTCGCCTTGTGCAATGTGGAATTGGAGTTCTCGCTGCAGCTTAAGGACGTCAGTTTTGCTCTCTATTAATGTCCTTGAGTCAGCGTACCCACGAGCTCTCAAGTCAGCGATCTTGTTCTTGAATGAGAGCTTGAGAAGCGACTGAATTTTTTTGAACTCGTCGGGAAGGATGACGTTTCTCCATGTGATGTGCGTGTCTTGCACATATGGTTTGACGTCGGGATCAGTGTCTGCGCGCATCTCGACATCTTCGATGGAGAGGTTCCTGCACACTTCAGTGATCTTTTCAAGGTCTGACCCAGGACTCGCGGTGAGCGCGAGGATGCGCGGATAGCGTGCGCGTTTTGAGTAATGTTGCGCGATGAACGTGTAAGCGTAATCTGCTGTTGCGCGGTGTGCTTCGTCAAAAATGAGAAGGGACACGTCTTCGAGTTTGATGGTGCTGCCAATAATGTCGTTTTCGAGCCCCTGGGGTGTAGAGAAAATGACTTTGCTATCCTGCCAGAGCGCTGCGCGTTTGTCGGGCCGTACGTCACCCGTGAAGAATGCAAAATCACTTTCAGGAAGTTCGCAATGTCTCTTGAAGGTTTCGTAATGCTGTGCCACAAGCGGCTTAGTTGGTGCAAGGAAGAGAACCTTTGATTTTGGGAAGAGCGACAGGCGCTGTGCGCATAGGAGGAGTGCGATGACGGTTTTGCCAAGACCTGTGGGAAGCACAACAAGCGTGTTTTTTTCAGCGCAGGTTGAGAAGATGGTCTCCTGGTAACACCGCGGCACAAGTTCTTTGATCATGGTTGTATGACGAGGGCCTGATTGTGCAAAGAGTTGGCTTGGAAGGATTGACTCAGTCATGCCTCTATATAGAGGTTTTGTGGTTTAAAAGGCTCACGTGCGGCTGTCCAGTGGAAGTGCCCGGATGTAGAGGCGAATGCGGGACGTGTGTGGTGAAAGAAAAGCGGGTTTTAAATAACGCCTCCTGTTCACGGCAGCCATGGGGGATGACATCTTTCTCAAAGGCCTTGGATTTTGCGATCTTCTGACATCGATAGTGATACTGTTACTACATTATCAGGTTGTTTGGGTTGGCTGGAAATTAGCACTTATTGCTTCTGCATACCTGTTCATCAAGGGAATTTTGTTTCGTTCAAACCTCATCAGTCTTGTTGATCTTTTCGCAGGACTTTACGTCATCGTGTTATTCTTTGGTGGAAAGACAGTCCTCAGTTTTGTCATTGCATTCTATCTGTTTCAGAAAGCGGTGTTGTCCTTAGCGTAGACATGCAGCGCGACTCGACAGAATAGAACAATTTTCCAAGACTCTCAGTCGGATGCGAAGTGCTTAGTAGATCTGATATTTGTTTATCTTCTGAAAAAACTGATTGTCGGAAGCATTCATTGATGCTCTTGTGAGCCTCCCAAACGTCGGCAATTTTCCGCTTCCCCAGTATGTCATTCCTCCAGCAGTGATTTCCATGATCCACAGCCCGAATTCTGGAGGGCTCATGGTGTATTCTCCTGCCGAGATAGAATGAAAGTCGTCTGCGATACGCAGGTCGATGGGACTGCCGATCTCGTAAAGGTGCCGTTCCTCTTCGGGAGAGAGGAAAAATTGCTCGTCATTTCTCGTATGCTCTTCAATGCCTATGGCGGCGAGAAGGCGCAAGTCAGCAAGGCCTACGCGACGATAATGGTCAAAAACGCGCTTCACGCCTGTGAGTGCCTCCTCAACCAGATGGTTCTCTCGAGAGAGATATATGTCCCAATACTGGTCACGGGTGATTCTTACGGTCGCGTCTCGTTTCGCTTGAGGATTGCCCGCAAGGCTCCTCACCCGCTCGCACAGCGACAGCATCGGAAGGACGTACGTGCCAAGACCGACGAAGCGGACATCGGTCCGCAGGTAACTGCCGTCGATGCTTCCATGCGATAAGGTGTCTATGTAATGTCCCATTTCTTCGCCCGGAGCAAGAACGTCAATAAAAAGGTATCGAAACACCTGCGCTCTGTCCTCAATGGAGCGCATGGCCGCCCCGCAAGCTTGGTCTCTTCCCGTTTCTCTACTTCTTTTCAGGAACCCGCGCGGTCACCTGACGTCAATCATTTGAACTGCTTGTCAATGTACACGAAGAAAACCCACAGCAGGATAGTCCCGAGAACGAGGGATCCGAGCACCGCATAAAGCACTGATGAGATTAATGTGATCATGACTGCGATTCCGATGACTGCTCCGAGAGCAAACAAGTAGATGTAGCGGGATCCGAAGAATGTCTTGCTGCCGTCGAATGGCGGCACAGGTATCATGCTCCATAGCGCCATCCAGAGATTCACGCTTACTCCTTTGTCGAGCAGTGCAGAGCCTCCGACGACTCCTTCAATGCTTTTGAAAATGATTGCGAGCGCGACGTTCGCGAGTGGTCCTGCAAGAGCGATCCATCCCATCGTGTGATAGCCAAGTCCATAACGGAATCTTCCGAGCCGATGGACTGCAAGATGAGTCACTGCTATGCCTCCCATCGCAAGGAAAGTGATAACTCCGTTAGATACAAATGCCAGTATCAGGCTGATGACGAGGCCGATGACCCATGCTTGATATTCAACTTTGTACCCTATGGAGAGTGCTGCAGCGCGATGTGCTATCTGGTGTGCAAGAAATCCTATGCCGACAAAAAACAGTGTTTGCAGAAAATTGTTGATTCCTATTGCGATGCTGAAGTGTTCTTTTCCCCATTGTCTAAATGAGAGGATGAATGCAATAATGATGACTGAGAGGAGAATTCCTTTAATCTCTTTTGGACTGAATTGTCCGTATCGTTTGACCTTGTCAATGAAGTTGCGGAAACCGTACATGATTTAAATACAACCTACTTTTGTTTATATAATTTTCGGGAGGCATTGAGTTGTAGAAATATGGTCTTATACAGAAATATACAGAAATCAACTTCCTTTCCTATAATCTGCTGGGTTTACGACTTCCATAGCCCTGCTGAATTTCTTGAGTAGTACGATCATATCTTCCTCGTGTCCTGCCCCTACAACAGCAAGAATCGTGGTACCCGGCTGCTGCGCTGAGATTTTGAGGAGATTTCGTGCCATATGCACGTTGCGCTGATGCACAAGCACGTCGTAGATGTTTGGGTATCTAATCTTCACGTGTCCGATGAGTTGTTTGATGAGTTTTTTGCTGGGCACTTTGGTCAGGTCAAACTCAGACAGGCCATACTTCGTGATCTCTCGTTTAGGAAACAGAACTCCTTGTACAAGGTCAACGATAAAGTGCCATTTTTCCCGCCAGGTGAGTTGATCTGAGAGCTTGCGCAGCGTCAATTCGATATCCTGGTCGATTAGTGCGATGCGTGCACCACTCTCGTGAGCTAGTTGTATGGCTAGCTTCATCTCAGACCCTGGTGCCACTCCTACGATGTTTCCGAGTTTTCGTTGCAGCCACCCTCCAAGCAACGCGAACAGGTATCCTCGCAAGCCGATGTGCTTGATGTCTGACAGCCGGACTTTGTGTTTTTCCTTTGAGAAGAGAGCATGGAGCCTGCGTTGATCCAACTCGACTGCAACGATTCCGGGTTTTTTGGTTATGATTATCTCCTTAATCTGGTCAAGGCTTTGCTTTGCAATATGAGAAGTACCTATGAGGAAAATGTTTTTAAAACGCATAATGCCTGTCAAATCCTGTTCTTTTATAAATGTTCTGAGCGATAGACCGCTTAAGCGGGTTAATGCAAACGACGAAAAGAAACACAAAATATATAAAATACAGTTCCTTCGGCCAGTTTAATTGATTATGTTGAAAGGAGGGATAGCATGTTGAAGATGGAACGCGTAAGTGACGTGTATGACATGAAGGTCTTCACCGAAAGCGGCGAGTACTTCGGTGATGTTGAAGAGCTGATTCTCACAAAAACAAAGATTGCGGGTTGGCGTGTTAAGGCAACGAAAAATTCATTCCTGACGCGTATGCTTGGCAGTGCAAAGGGCGTTGTTGTCCCGCACCAGCTTGTCAAAAGTGTCGGCGACGTCATTATCATCAGCAAAGCTGCGGTGCCGAGCGCCGCGCCGTCGGAAGAGATGGCCTAAATCTTTTTCTCTTTTATCTTTCTCTTCTTGTTGATTATTTAACGGTAGTGCGCAAACGCCTCAAGCCCAGTTAGTGGCACGAACGTTTCCGGCAGCCCGGTTTTCTTGACGTACGCTACAAGTAATGCTTCCCGTTCTGCTTTGTTGAGCGGTCGTTTGTGGCTTTGTCCCCGCACATCGCGTACGTCGACAGCGACCTGGTTGACCATGCGGCCATAGAAGTCGACAGTCTTTTGCGTTGGCCGCGTGAGCGCCGTATGATCTGCGGCAGAAGTGTCTCCTTGTCGTGCCGCTTCTGCGGCGATGGAGAAGTACGCTGCGATCTCGTGCGGATCCCATTGATGCACTCGGTTATAGCGGTATGAAAAATCATTCTCTTTGATAGGGCACAGGTGGTCAGAGTACACGTGCGTCCATAAGATGTCGTTATTGATGCATCCTTTGATGGGTACAAACTCCATTGTAAATTTATAGCGGCGTATCTTCTTTGTGCGTGAAGGCACGGACACCTTGAATTTCCCTCCTTTGACCTGCGCTTCCTGCACGGTGCTGTAGGGTTTTGCTTCAAAATAGGTTAGTCTGGCTTCTGCGAGATACGTGTAGAGAATGTCTCCTGCGATGCAGTCGTCAAAGTAAATACGTGAGTGCACTCCGTCCTTTACAGATCGGTACGTGTAGCCAGCGCCAAATCCTAGTTTAAAATTACTCACAGCATCCTCTAAAAGTCCATAAGGTTTCAAGTGGTTTTTTCTGATGCCTGACACATTCACTCGCGGCAGCGTGATGCTTTTGACGCGTTTGAGATAGCGTTGTCTGCTATCAAATCGTTCATGGATAAATGGCGGCACGATCAAAGCCTCATCGGCCGAAAGATGCGAGATCTCGGCAATAAGTCCCTTATCTGCACGCCTGACTGTTCGACGCGAAAGGATATCTTCCATGGTCTGTGGTTTTTGGAAATACGTCTTCTTCTCGATTTTCATATTCTCGCCTTTCGATTTTGGGTTTTATATGGTATTTTATGTGTTTTATGTATTTGTTTGGCAGCGTCGCCACTGACCTGCGAGCTTGCGACAATTCACATCGTCTCGCACGATTCTCGGTTCGGTAAGCGGCTTAACTTACACGGCCAGCGTCGTCGTGGCGACGTGCGATGTGAACAGCTAAACAAATACTGTTTTATGTGTTCTGGTTTGTGTAGCGCATTGAGAGAACATGACACCTATATAATTTAATGTGGTATTCATTATCACCACCTTATTTATATATACCAACATCCATCCGGCAGATATGGATCAGAAATCGGATCAGAA
>JACQXV010000040.1 GCA_016208715.1 Candidatus Woesearchaeota archaeon
GCTCTTGCTAAAAAAGCGGTTTTTTTCATAACGACTTATTGGTATTTTAGTTAATAATACATTGTTACCAAGGTCATAAAAGACCAGATAGTAGAGCAACTCTTTGGGATATGGAGAATTTATATGCTTCAATCTGAACCATACTCCAGTGGCATCCCATGAATACTCGACTTTTACTATACCTCCGTCTATATCTCCAAATTTGATATGTTCCTCATATTCTCTTTTTGGCTCGTGTTCTATTGTCTCTATATTGTACTGAACCCCAAAATTTGGACACTGGACAAAGAAAAAGTTGTATAATGTAGAAAAATCAAAATAAAGGGGACAGTAATGGCGAAAACGAGAAAGAGATTTGCAGCGGATTTCAAAGCACAGGTGGTGATAGAACTCCTGAGCGAGAGGATGAGCCTATCTCAAGCGTGCGAGAAGTACAAAGTAAACGCACAGTCAGTGTCACGATGGAAAGCAGAGTTCCTCAAGAATGCTCCGAAAGTCTTTGAGATGAAGGATACCTCATGCGCAGAGCAACATAGAATCGTCGAGCTGGAACGGATGGTTGGCCGGCTCACGATGGAGCTTGACATTTTAAAAAAAGCCTCAAGCTTGCTCAGCTCACGGTAGAGAAACGCAAGGAGTTGGTAGAGGAGTTGAGCCAGCAGTACCCGGTCAAAGCTGTGTGCGATGCGATGGGGCAGGCCCGTAGCACCTACTACTATCAGTGTCGAGAGGATGACGATGCCCAGACAAAGAAAGCGATCGAAGAAGTCCTGATGGAATTCCCGACCTATGGGTATCGCCGTGTGACCAAGCAACTGCAAAGGCAGGGAAAGGAGTTGAACCACAAGAAGGTCGCCCGGTTGATGAAAGAAATGGGGCTCACTCAAGAGGTCAAGCGCCGTAAGAGGCGCACGACCAATAGCGAACATGACTACCCTAGGTATCCCAATCTTGTCGCTGACCTTCAGATTACAAGGCCGGATCAGGTTTGGGTCTGTGACATAACGTATATTAGGCTACGCCAGAGCTTTGTGTACCTGGCTGTCATCATGGATGTCTTTACTCGTGCAATCCGTGGCTGGCATCTGAGCCACAGCCTAGCACAAGAGTTGTCTCTAATCCCTCTGCAACAAGCTTTGATGCTGCACAGGCCACAGATTCATCACTCGGATCAGGGCATCCAGTATGCTGCCACAGGCTACACTCAAACCCTTGACCATGCTGGTGTTGCAATCAGTATGGCTGAGACCGGCTGCCCTGAACAGAATGGTTACGCTGAAAGGTTGATGAGAACTATCAAAGAAGAGGAGGTAGACTTATCTGAATATGAAGATTTCTCGGACGCGCGAGAGCATATCGGACACTTCCTGGACGAAGTGTACATGCACAAACGCATCCACTCGTCACTGGGTTACCTCACACCGGCTGAGTTCGAGAGTTTGCATACAGAACAGACTGTCTGTGAGCCAGTTATATCTTAGAGACCCGGATGCCCATTTGGAGGGAGGTGTCTATCGAGAAAAAATTAGTAGGGGATAAGATACCAATATTTTCATGGTTTAGCGAGGAGTTATTGCAGATGATGAGCCTTCACCGAGAAAATTTGCTCTTGACATACCTTTTCATGGATGGTACTATTTCTTACGGTGGGGCAAAAAACTGTCCAAATCTATGGGTTCACTTCATATCTCTGAGTACTTCTTCTCTTTCCTCTATAGGGTCTATGTTGCCCAATAGTAGTTCAATTTCGAGAGGGCTTGTTAAAGTATGGCTTTCGACATCTTTTTTTTCATCTCCACCAAGATGAGGATATTCA
>JACQXV010000061.1 GCA_016208715.1 Candidatus Woesearchaeota archaeon
ATCCTGCCAAGTCAGCGATTTCCTGTTGTGTTTTTCCCCGGTTTGCCCACTTAAGGACAAGTTCTCTTGTTTGTAGGTTGATCATACGAACAAGAAAGCACAACCCATATATAAATTATGCGTTACTTATGTCTCATACTATTATCTCAAAAGATTTATAAAACACGCAGGAACCCAGAAGCCTTGTGCCCCCGTAGCATAGTAGCTATTGCGGCTGACTTGTAATCAGCAGGTCGCGAGTGCAATTCTCGCCGGGGGCTTCGTTACTGATTGCCGTTGAACTGGATTAAACGTTGACTGGGCGGAAGCGAGGCCTTGCACGAGTGTAATTTTCGCCGGCGGCTTTTCATCGCAAAAACTAACTCGCCACGCGGATCAAAACAACAAAGTTAAATACTCTATTCCCTCCAAACTTCGCATGGCAACAAACCCCAAAAAAGCAAACAATGGCAAATCCTATGAACTCATCAAGTCATTCTATGAGGCCTTACGCGACAAGCACAAGCGCCTGCCGCCATTTGAGACTCTTGATACAGAATTCGAGATAAGCAGAATCGAAGATGAACGGTTTCTCTTGCGCAACGTGCGCTCAATGATCAGCGAAAAACTTGCATTTATTGCACACGCGTTGAATGAGCTCCTTCATCCTTCTGAAGCGGGCTACGTTGCGCTGCGCGAGTCAACCACCTTTTCAGACGAAGAGAAAACACAGATCCTTAATCTCTTCAGCAAGATCATGCACTACGACCGTTGGTCGCTCGAGCTCGCCATCCAAGACAGCGACGAACTCAATGTAATATTCATCGAGGACGTGATGAAGAACTGGCCTGCGATGAAGACTTCGCTCATTCGCTACGTGAAGAAACTTAAAGAATCCTGGACTAAAGAGATCGCACTCAAAGACGTCGGCGAGTATTTTGGATAATCAGCATGATGCGCGTTATCTTCTTAGGACCGCAGGGTGCGGGCAAAGGAACGATCTCTTCGCGAGTGAGCGCCAAACTCAAGATCCCGCACATCTCCACGGGAGATTTATTCCGCGACGCGATCGCGGCACAGACACCGCTAGGCAAAGAAGCAAAAAAGAGCATCGACCAGGGTAAACTGGTGCCGGACTTGATCACAAATGCGCTGATTCGGGAGCACGTAGAGAAGAAGCGCTGCAAGAAGGGTTTTATTCTCGACGGCTACCCGCGCAACATAAGCCAGGCCAAGAGCCTTGATTCGTTTGCACTCCCAACGCAGGTGATCCTGCTTGACATTCCTGAACAGGTGTCGATCGAACGCCTTGCAGGAAGACTACAATGCAAGATATGCAAACGCGTCTTTAACATCAATGCCCGCGAAGATGACAAACCGCAAGTTATCAAGCAGAGGCTTGCGGCATATCGCGCGGAGACGGAACCGATTGTTGACTACTACAAAAAGCAAAAGAAACTGCACCGCATTGATGCAACACCAACCGTAGAAATAATCCTCAAAAAAATTTTTCGTGTTCTATGTTAATAGGAAAATAATTTAGGAAAACAATTGCCTAATCAGCATAGTCGCATATGCTCCCTTTGGCAGAAAGAAGGAGAGCTTCCACGTCGTCTCGTCCACTTTCTCCACCTTGAAATCCTCGACACCGACGAGCAGACTTCGCATCCCGCCCTCACTTGACAACTCCGGCAGCGAACGGATGACGAAGTCGCGCTCCTTCACGCCCTCCTCATGCAGAACGGCACGAACAATGCCTTTGATTGTTGTATCAGAATATTCAGTGGCAAAACCAACCAGCGGAATTTCTACATTATCTTTGTCTGATGGATTTTTCAAGAATAAAAGTTCACCGACAGGTGATTTGACGCTCTTCACTTTTGACTGATCGTACATCATCCGAATGTAGCGTTTAGCCGTCTCGTTCCACAACCAGCTCTGATACGCATGCACGTAGAGCAGCTGCTCTTTTATGCTCAAGCACTTGATCGCACCTACAGCATCAGTCGGTCTCGCCGCAAGATGAGACGATACTGAATCATCAGAGATAAGAGAAGACGCTTTCACAAAATCGCCCTTGATCATGAGCCTGCCTATCACCTGATTCTGCACAGAGAAACGCTGCGCATCAAAGTAATTCGTCACAAAAAGAGGCGCGACTAAATTCTTCAAGGCGGGCACGCTGCGGACAACAATCTCAAACTCATTACCCGAAAGATCCCCGAGAGAAATCGGACCATTGCCTCTGCCTGAATATTCCAAAGAAAGATCACTTCGCTTGAAGCTTGCAACCCTCTGTTGATCGATTCGCATTTTTGGGTCGCGCACAGAAATCAACTGTCGCGTGATTGCATCATGATCCTTTGATCCCGCAAAACCAACATCCTTGCGCTGAACGCAAAAGAAATCCGCAACAGCCTCACACGCGCGCACAGTATTGTAAAGACGCTTAGTCAACCACACATACACGTAATTTCCCTGATCGTGTGGCTGTATGACCGTCCGCTCCACGACCTTGAAATCTTCCGGAGACTGTTTTATTATGTACATATCTCGCCGAAAAACGAAAAGAGTTATAAAGCCTTCTGAGGCCCATAAAAGCCGGTGTTGCGACTGTGGGCGTGTAGCGCAACCTGGATAGCGCAGACCCAACTATAAGGGAATACTTCCCTTATCAACCCACCTTAAGATGGGCATGAAGCCCATCGAAGAAAAAACAAAAAAACAAGCAAATACACAAAAGCAAGAACAAGGGCGTGTAGCGCAACCTGGATAGCGCGAGTCACTCCTAATGACTAGGTTGTGGGTTCAAATCCCATCACGCCCGTGACCACGCAAAGATTTAAATAAATTCATGCCGGAAAGAAAGAAATGGGAAAGCTCGGATTCATCATCGGAATCGTTCTTGCAGTGCTGCTCTTGCCCCTTCTCCTCCTCGGAGTCATTGGCATCATGGCAGCCGGAGTCATCCTCGTGCTGCTTCTCATGTTTGGCAGCGTGCTGCTCTTCGTCTTCTGGATCTGGATGCTCATCGATTGCATGCGCAACGGGAAGATCTCTGCAAACGAGCGCCTCATCTGGGTAATCGTCATCGTGTTCCTCAACTTCATCGGCGCAGTCTTGTATTACTTCTTAGGCCGCGGCAAGCAGAGAGAGAATAAACCGAAGAAACACTCAAAGAGACGTAAGTAATTCTCTATTTTATGGAAAAGAGGTGGGTCGCCACGCCACCAGTTATCACAGTTTTATTGTTCGCGATGCACTTTCACTCTTCTTTCACTATTAATAATCAAATCGACTCTTTTTGATTCAATATTATACTCATCTTGAAATATAAATGCCCAGGCACTAATTATATGAAAGACCAAAACAAAGGCAAACTTAAACGCAAAAGCAGCCACACTCACACTCCTCCAAATAAGATATGAGTAAATCGATAATCAAAACCCATCCAGTCTCTTCTGGTCCTTGCTGTATCGCTCTAGGTAGTTCGGCGGGGATACTGATCTGAATTCAAACCCCCAATCCTTGAGCATCTTCTCCGCATTAGGCGTGATCTTCGGCGCTGCGATGAAGCCACGCACCTTGTCGGTGTTCTTTATCTCCTTGATCCGCTCGACGTATCGCCGCAATTGGGTAACTGCACCGAGATCTGCGCAGTAACGCTTGCACTCAACGATGACAAGATTGCCCTGCCTATCTGCCCCGAAGACATCGATGAAGCCGTACTTAGTCTGCTCTTCCATCGAGACAGACTTGAAATCTGGTGTTATTAGCGAAGGATTTTTGTAAATCATCTCTGACATATCTTTCTCTGATCCAACAAGCTCAAGCTTCTGGCCGTCCTTGAGCTGATGGGACGCGACGAAGTGGATCGCGTGGATGCACACATCAAGATATTCTTTGAGCGCGAGATTTTGGCTCTTGAGCCACACCGCTCCATCTTGCTGCACGATGCTGTGTGACGATTCAGGTTTCATGTAATTCACCGGTGCGTTGCCAGTTGGCTGGTGTACGAGCAATGCGTTATCACTCTTGATGATTATTAACCGGTCACCAACAGGAAGAAATGCTTCGGCCCGGCCACTGTAAGTGATCTCGCACGAACAACCTACCACGAGCGTTTCTTTTTTTGCAAGTGCGCTTTCGATCTGTAAAAGAAATGATTGCATGATGACATCCGCTCTGACACGTGAAAGATGGTATCAAGAACTATTTATACGTTGTGCTCAAGCAGGCTCTGTTTCGAATCTCGCTTGCGCTTAACCGCCACGAACCGATCGGCGCAGCTGCATACGATCGCGCATCAGGGAGCGGTATAGTATCCCGTCTCGCGTGTCTCGCCATTGACTGCGCTTGTTTCGTTTGTCTTGCCCGCGCTCTTTCTCTGCGCATCTCTCTCTACATCCGCAACAGCATCAACAATCTCATTTTTGCTCATGAATCGATCAAAGGTTAGATCGCCAATGACGAGCGAGGGAGTGGTTGTGATTCCATACAAGTCCTTAATCGTCTTGACAGCAGCATTCTCGATGTTATAATCAAACGAGTAAACGTACACGTTTGGGTAATTCTTCCGAACCCACGTCAGGATAAACCCCTGCTCTTCACAGGTCTTGCACGAGTCCTTACCGGAATAAAAATATAGGATCAATGTTTTCTTATCAGAGCACTCATAATTAGTCTTCTTGAGCAAGAGCCAGTTGCGTAATTCAAGAATTGAGTAATAATTCTTCAGATCACGCACATCCTGGTTGTCTTCGCCAAGCGCGTTCTCCATATAATCAAGCTTCTCCGCAAGCGCGTAGAGATCATTTGCAAGCGGTGTCGTGTTCACTGCCTTGCATGGGTCAGAAGCCAGTATGTCATATTCGATCTCGATCGCTGCAGTGTCTGTTTTCACCTCGCGGCCCAATCGATCGATGTGGCTCAATTTCTTGCCTGCAAAGAAATTCCCCAGCAAAATCCCTGCAACAAACACGAGCGTCGTGATCGCAAAAACTGCGATATATTGAGTCTTATTGACGTGCTGGCGCTTATCCATGCCCAAACCTCAAACCAATCCAGAGAACCGCCGTCCAAGACTAGAATAAATACTTTTCCTCTTTTTCATCCCGCTTTCGGCCAGTCCAGATAATCTCTCCTTTACGGGCCTTATAGAAGATAGCCACAACCCACCAAAACGCAAACAACGGCAAGTAGAAAAGCATGAAGAGCACATAATACCATTTGATATGCTCCTGTTCGTTTGAGATAATCTTCGTCAAATATATAATGATAATGCTAAGGAACAGTGCAACAATTCCAATGAACATCAAACCGTTCGCGTCAATATAGAATGGATCCGTGCGCAAATAGATGAGCTTGCGAACGTCAAAATTCACATTGTAAAGATTGATGAACCGTTGCACGTTTACATCAACAAACCGGTAAAGCACATAAATGACTACCGAAATCGCAAAAAATACCGAGATGAATGCGCTTGGAAGAATGAATACCCCCAGATTGCCATACTTCCTGGAAAAAAGGAACTTATACTTCTGTACATTGTCAAGAAAACCGCGGTACCAGCGGATGCGCTGATGATAGAGCGTAGCGAAAGTTGGCTTTGGGATCGCGTACACGTTCGCATCAGCAGCATTCTCGATCACGCAATGATTCGCCTGCATGCGCAGGCTGATCTCAATATCCTCCGTCACTGTCTTCGTATCATACCCGCCGTGCTTGTCAAAGAATGATTTACGGAAGATCGTGAATGGCCCTGGCGTGACGTGAATAGCCCCCAAGAACGCAAATACCTTACGCAAATAAACACCAAGAAGGAACTCAATCACCTGAATCGCTTGCCACACGGTGCGAGGCTTGGTGCACTTGAGCGACGGAGTCACAGCAGCGACATTCTTATCTGCGAAATAGCCAAGCATCTTCCTGAGCGCACCAGGCTCTACTACTGAATCCGCGTCAAGGCATCCGACGAATTCGCCGCTCGCACGCTTCAACGCGAGATTAAGCGCCGTTCCTTTGCCGCCATTTGGTTTCGTAAGCACGATGGCTCCCTGCTTCTGGAACGCCTTTGCGGCCTTGAGCGTGTTGTCAACACTTCCATCGTCAACAATGATAATCTCCAGCTTGTTCCGTGGATAATTAAGTGACAATAGTGATCTAACCGTCTTTGCCAGTGTCTTTTCCTCATTGCACGCTGGAACGATCACAGTCACTTTCGGCAGGACCTTTGGCGCGGAGGGATTCTTCCACTGTCTCTTATTCTCAAGCATCGTCCACAAAAAAAAGACTGACGTAAAGAGGCCGAAGTAGGAGACAGAATACAGCAGAATTTCACCAAAAGTAATCATAAAAACCTCTTTACCTGCCAAGCACCACTTGCATAATAAATATTAAGTCGATTTTTAAAGGTTTTGGTATGCTGGGCTCTGTCCCGAATATGCCGCTGCCACACTACGAACGGAAGCGATAAACAGGTTGCTTAAACATCGGTCAAAGCAAAAGATTATTTCGTCGAGAAACGGAACATCTGCTTGGGACAAACAACATCAAGAAAAAAGAAGTATAAAAAAGTAACTGAAAAGAATTATCTGTACTTGTCAGTTATTTGTTCAATCATCCCTTGTCTGTTAAGGTCAGGATTGTTCACAATGGCGATCAGATCTTCAAGTCTTGGTCCAACGACTGCCGCAGGAACTCTGTAAGGACTTTCTCCACCGCGCGCGTGCGCTTCGCGCACCAGATAACGCTCTCGCGGCTCCGCCGCTACTACCCCGACAAAGCGCCCACAGTTGTTGAGGTCGACGTAGCCACCGAGGCCGCCGCTGCCGTAGCCAAGGAACAAGAAGCGCCCACGAGGATTCTCTTCTAGATCATCAGAGTACCAGATGCCAATGTTTTTACCATACACTTCTGCATGCTTTGCAAGATACTGCTCAGCACGCTCTCTTCCACCCAAGAAGGGAATTGTTTGAGGGTGCTTGAGCGCAGCACTCACAGAGATCACATCTGATTCTGCATTACATAGTGTATCATAGTCAACAACAAAAACAGTTTTGTTATCTTCACGTTCAAGCAAGGCATAGAAATCAGGTACTGGCATGATTCCCGCACCATTACGCAATCCCGCTTCGCGCGCTGTTTTGATATTCAGGGGATCTGAGAAGTAATTCGGGACGTGCGCATACGCAACAACATTGTGACCACCTCGTGATTTTCCAGTCACACGAACACTTGGTGTCGTCCACCAGTTTTGGAAAAGTGGAGAATCTTTTGCTGCACCAATACGAGCATCAACAACTTGAGGCATGTAGAGTGGATAGTGTTTTGCTTCAATGCATTCTGCAAGTGCAGTTTCTATACCATTCGCGCGCAATGCTTCGAAGAGTCTTGCTCTAATCATTCGTGTTGGCGGGATTAAAATTTCTTGAGACATGATAAGATTCCTCCTTACTTTTGATGTTTCTTCATGCAAAAAGGCAAGCATTTATGAACTTTTCCAAATTTTAATCACTTAAAAATAGTATTTTTGAATGTTCGAATGCAATTATTTTCTGTCCCAAATCTGGTACTTACTCTTTTCTTCTTACTTCAATCTTTTGGGATATCCCCGAATTTGGTTAGAAATATCATAAAAAACGCCAATTCCTAATCAAACTCGGGCACCCCCTCCAACGTTTTACTTATCATAGAACTAAAAAGGCGGGAAAACCCACTTATAGACTTAATACTCTAACTTGCAAACAAGCCCAAATGTCCAAATCTTTAAATAGTACGAGTGTTTCGGAAGAGACATGGCCCGACAGGATAAAATCAGCATGCCTTCAGGAATGGGGGGCCTCACGCGCTATTTCGATGATTATAAGTCCAATATCGAGTTTAAGCCGGGGCATATTATCATTTTATGCATTGTGGTCATTCTGATAATGATGTTTTTGCACTTGCAGGGTTTTTCACTGCTCGGAATTCGATAGTCAAGTTATAGTCACGTTCACCAACCTTTTTTCTTACAACGATGATGCCCGGAATTAACTCTCGGAAAATGCAGCAGATGATGAGGCAGATGGGGATTCAGCAAGTGGAGATTCCCGCGACTGAAGTCATCATCAGGATGCCAGATAAAGAAATCGTAGTCACAGACCCTCAAGTGTCAAAGGTTAACATGATGGGGCAAGTGACATTGCAAGTTATTGGCGAAATGCACGAGCGCCCTCTATCAGAAAAACAAACACCTATCAGCGAGGAAGATGTCAAAACAGTTGCAACTCAAGCGGGCGTTTCAGCAAGTAAAGCAAGGGATGCCCTCCAGCAAGCAAAAGGAGACCTTGCAGATGCAATTTTGCAGTTACAGAAAGAGCATAAATGAAGAATTATCATATCACTTGTGGCGGTTTTTGAGGTTTTGTTCTCAAAGGTATCGCTCCTGCTCTGTTCGGAATTGTGCCGCTGCCACCCTGCGAGCTGAAACAAACAGCACAATGTTTGTATTTGTTAGAGGCGCCGCCACCGACCTGCGAGCGAACGCCACCGTTTGATGTGTGAACGTCTTGCTTGTCAGTGTGATGAGAAGCGTTTGGCTCTCTCACGATTATTCCTGGGACATCTGGCAACCCTGCAGCGTAAATCTACGCTGGCAAGATCAGGCGA
>JACQXV010000062.1 GCA_016208715.1 Candidatus Woesearchaeota archaeon
ATGATTTTGAGGATGTCGGGCGGCGCAGGAATGATATATCACAAATGATAAGATCGCACCAAGTAAAAAAGATAGGAAATGGCGAGTGTCGTGGCGGCGCCGCGATTGAAGTATCTGAACAAATACGAAAAAAGGAAAAACGCATTGTTTAGATTGGGCTGAATGTGACGGTTGACTTCATGTGAAAAACAAGTTCTTCAAGTCGATCGCGTGCCGGCTGTAACGCTGGGGATGGGCTTCGGTACACTTTAGGTACTGCGTTGAAAGGTTTCATGATGTCGATAAGATGCCCGCGAATGCGCGCGTGCGATAACGTAGAGAAATAATCGAGGTTTCTGATACTGATGGATTTTTCTTTTGCTTCGAACTGTTTCACAAATGAAAGGACATTGCATATGACCGTCAAGATCTCTTCCTCGTCACTCAAAAAGATTTTGTCATCGCAACATTGGCCAATGAGCAGATTACCGTGTTGTGTGGGAGGATGCACCCGTAAAGCAGCACAGGGGCGTTCAGTGTGCTCGTGAAGTTTGCGATAATCCAGGATGTCCCAGAAATTGGCTGTTCCCACATAGTAACTTTCTTGCGAAGGCAATGAAAGGCCATTCCACATGCGTCCTAGATAAGAAAGGGCAAATGTATCTGCAATGTGTCTTGGGTGATTAGAAACACGCTTTCTGTCAAAACTAAACTGATATTCAGCAGAAAGATACGTCAACTCGTACATACTGGCCACTTTTGCTTCAAGCAGATCTTCAAAGCTCCTTAACTCAAAATGAGGCCCAATTCTTCTTTCTTGAGTCAAACAAAACCCTCCAAACAGACACAGTATGATTACCAAGAGGTGGTGAAATTTATATAAACGTTGTGGTGGAGAAAGGTGTCAAAAGGCGGCAGGCTTGGTCAGGCCGTCTTTGTATCGCTTTGGTGTGAGATAAAGTCTAGCTTGTTCTTAATAGCCCGATCTGTTTCTGATCGTGCTTCCTTCAACAGCAGATCGAGGGCGTGGACAACATCCTCGGCACTTTGAAATGCGCGTCCTTGCCCGAAGCCGACGCGGTTCTTCTCAAGATCCTCAAGGAGGTCGTCAATTCCCTTTGTCAGCCTGTCGAAATACCTTATAAGACTGAGCATGAGGCGGTCTTCAGCCTTGAATTCAGTGATAGATTCAGAATTGAGCTTCATGGCGGCAGTGCGCATCGTTTCAAATACTGTCTTGAGTTGGCGCAACTTGTTCTTGAGCGAGACAATTTTTACCTGGTGGCGTTTGACCTCTTCTTCCGTGTGCAGCTTCTTCATCTCCTCCAGCTCTTTTGCGTGAGCGAGTATCGTCATTTGCAACTCATCAAATATTGTCAGAATATCTTTGTCAAGCTGCCTAAGATCTTCGCCTTCTTGCTTTAGTGCTTTTTTGATCTTAAGATCGTCTGCAAGAATGCCCTTGAGATGTCGAACTGCGCGCATAGAATCACCTTCTTTACGTTCGTGCCTCTAAATGCAGCAACAAACATACAGGATTATTTAAAGATGACTCTTCGCGGGTTCTGATACTATTATAGAGTGATGAAAAACGAAAGGTTTAACTATGGCACCATACAGCCACCATCCAAACAGTATACAGCAAGTACAAAACAGTGGAAAACAAACAATTCATCATAACCAAGAAGATCGCAAGCCAGGGAAAAAGGCCAGTCATCCTCATACCAGCACTTCTACAAAAAGAACTCAAACCAGACACTGTCGTCAAACTCACAATAGACATAATAAAACAAGCAGAAGCTGAGGAGGAAGAAAACAATGAATAATAACATACTCAAACGCGCAAAAGAGCTGCTGGGAAAAAACTATGATGCAGACAGGAAAGCGCTGCCAGGAAGCGCAGGCCTGACAAGAGCAAGAGAAATCCTCACGACAAGAGGCAATCTAGACGTCTACATCATATTTGACACTACCGGAAGCATGTCAACCTACATCAACGAAGTCAGGGACAACCTGGCGCGAGTCACTGACGCCATCATCGACGGAAAAAACAACACAAGACTATCGATCAACGGCGTAGGCGACCACTGCGACGGCGCAAACATATTGCAGCTCTACGCACTCACTTCTGACCCTGCCGAAGCGCAGGGCAGCATAGACGCGATCGTGATGACCGATGGCGGCGATGCACCAGAAGCATACGAATGCCTGGCAATAGCACTAGCGAAAAGACTCCCGAACGAGTCAACCAGCAGGAAGCGTGCAGTAGTACTCGTCGCAGATTCAATACCACACGGCATGACAGACCAGCCATGCGAGAGGGGAGTTGATTATGCCACAGCTTTTGAAGCGCTCAAAACATTATGCGACGGATTCTACTTCGTCGGCTGCAACCCACAAATGTACGGCCAACAGAGACAACTGATAGACCAAACAAGAAAAGACAGAGAACAATTCATACCATTAGGCGACATGGTCGACGTACTGCCAACACTACTTGCAGCACTAGCCAAAAGAACAGAATCTGAAAAAGCACTCACTGATTATCTGAAGCTTGTTGAGCACCAGAACCCAAGTACCGCACAAAAAGTCAGAGGGTTACTAACAAGATGAGCGACGACAACCCTTTCGACCGCCTGGGACTAAATAAAAGCATAGTAGAATACCTCTCAAGGACAGGCCTGCTGGAAGGATTCCTGAAAGATTATTTCAGGATAACCCAGACAAGACTGCATCCTGACAAAGGCGGCGACACTGAATTATGCAAAATAGTCAATATAGCATATTCTGAAATCTGCCAGAAACCTGACAGGATAGACAATTGGGTCGCAAGCATGCAAAACGGCAACAGCAACGCCGAACACCTCGCAGTCATCGAAGCACTCGTAGAACAAAACGAACAACTCCAGCACATCGAACGCGACTACGAAAAACTCAAACGAAGACATGCGGAGCTTTTAGCAAATGGTTCTGGTGTCGATGCCCAAGTGAGAAAGGCACGCAAGACAGAACCAAGCACAGCATCCAGAACTTCTCCAAGAACCGCTCCAAAAGTCAGCGTCGAAGATCCTGAAATAAAAACATCTCCAAAAGCAAGCGCGAGGAGGGAGACGACTGAAGAATCCGCCAGAGCGTCTACACCTAAGATAATAATTGTCGAACCAATCCTCCTTGAAGGCCTAACCTGCGTCGGCAGCGACGGAAAAATCTTCGAAAAATATGATAAACTCTGGGTGGATGGCGACGTCATAAGAAACCCCCGAGAATTTTATTCTGATTCCAAAATCCATAAACACATCAGCTTCACACCGTACCAGGCAATAAGCCATCTCGAAAAAAGCACAGACGGACGTTTTGTCCCAAGCTTTGCGCTGCACTGCGGGATACTAGAAAACCTTTTCAGGCGTGCTATAAAGAAACGCGCAGACGGCACATACGAAACGCTGGACCCGCAAGCAAAAGCAATACTGAACCAATACAAAAATTACGGCCCATGCTACGGCTGGCACAACAATAATACAATTGTGGATGGATCAGGTGATCGTATAATCCATTACCCACATGATGACGACTTCCCAACACACGGCGGAACAAACAACATCAACACAACACGCAAAAGAACAACCAAACCATACACAAGAAGAAAAGACGAGTCAGATTCAAGCTTGGAGAATGCCTTAAAAGACACACAAAAAAGACGCTTTGTACAGGACCTCACAGGAAGGGAGCATCCTGAAATACTGATAGAAATAGGACAATATTTCAGCAAAACCGCTTGGCTCTACCCTCCTTCAAAAGGAGGAACCTGGGCGGCTTGGCTTGGCTGCTACGACTTAGACCCTTTCGGCATCGATGTCTACGACAGCCTCGACGGCAGTGGCGCCGCTCGTGGGGTACGTTAGTAGTTAGGCGCGCGAAAGCGCGCCGGCGCCGCGAAAAACAGGAGTCTCCACAAGAAATGAATTCTCCAGAGAAAATACAAAGTGCCAAAGAAAAAGTTTCACAAGAAGAAAACTATTCAGTGTTCAGCCGTATGCCTGTGATCTTTTATCAATCTTTGCGATGAGTATTATCTTTGTTTCCCAGTTTATCTCATACAAAACGCGGTAATCACCAACCCTGATGCGGAATGTCCTCTCTTCACCGATCACTCTCACAGAATTATGAGGTACAGGGTCTTCACACAAGATGCTTATCTTGTCAATTAGCCGTCTTGTAAGCGTATCTTCCACTTTCTTCAAGAATTGCTGCGCCTTATTTGAGAACTCAATCTTGAACATCTAAATGCCCAACTCTTCCCTTAACTTGTCAAGACGGACTGTCTTGCCTTTTTTTATATCTTCACGCGCCTCTTGCAAAGCAGTCTTGTCTTCATGCGTAAGTATAGTATCTGCATCAACCATATGTTTCTTGATGAATCTGACTTCCTCTCTCAACGATCTTAATTCTTCATAAATACCTTTCACAGTCTCGGCTTCTGACATGAAACCAAAGATGGCCGGCAGATATTTAAATGTTCCGCTTTATAAACCGTGAAGCAGAAATGATATAAACAGACTCTCTTTTGAGGCGATGTCCTCGCACGCCGCTCAGCGGCGCAGTCAAGGGCTACACGTCTCTTCACCAGCGCCCTGCAAAGGGACATAAAATGCAGCTGCGACACACAGTAGCAGGCGCGAAAACGTGAAGCGGCAGTGCTAGAAAAGGTGAAGAGGCTACTCTGGGCGGCTTGGCTTGGCTGCAACAACATAGACCAATTCAACATCGATGCCAACAACAACCTCAACAACAATAACGCCGCTCGTGGAATAGCCCAAAACACGCGAGGACTTCTTTTTTCATCCTTAAGACACAGTCAAGACAAAACTTTCTGCAAAAGAACAAAATGAAAACATACAACAACCTATATCCTGAATTATGCTCATACGACAACCTCTATCTCGCATACAAACAGGCAAGGAAGCACAAGACACGCAAGCAATATGTGATTGAATTCGAGCGCGACCTAAAGCAGAACATACTGCTGCTCAGGACAGAACTTCTGCTCCACTCCTACAGACCTATGCCTCTCAAGACATTCATTTTGCGAGACCCAAAGACAAGAAAAATCAGTAAATCAGACTTCCGCGACAGAGTAGTGCACCATGCGCTATGTAACATCATAGAACCAATCTTGGAAAAACAATTCATATACGACAGCTATGCAAACCGGAAAAGAAAAGGAACACTGGCAGCAATAAAAAGATTCGAATGTTTCAAGCTGAAAGCCTCAAGGAACTTCGCTACGATAAAAGGTACGAAAAACACAAAAGGATTCGTGCTGAAAGCAGACGTAAGAAAATTCTTCGACACAGTCAATCACCAGACATTACTTAGGATAATCAACAGAACAATAAAAGACAAAAAAGTCATGTGGCTAATAAAAACCATAATCTCCAACCACAAAACAGACAAGCCAGGAACCGGCATGCCTCTTGGCAACCTCACATCACAATTCTTTGCCAATGTCTACCTAAACGAACTCGACCAGTTCGTCAAGCACAAACTACGCGCCAAGCACTACATCCGCTACGTCGATGACTTCGTGATACTCCACAGGTCAAAAGAAGCGCTCCAAAGCTACAAGATAGAAACAGACCATTTCCTGAAAAAAACACTCTTTTTAGAGCTTCACCCTGAAAAGTCGAGGATATTCCCTCTCTACAGAGGAACAAACTTCCTCGGACTCAAGATATTCTCCCACTACAAAGTCATCCAAAAAAAGAACATCAGGAAATTCCAGCAAAAACTCGAAAAACTAAGCCAACAATATGAAACAGGAACAACGAGCTATGATAGAATCTACGACACCCTAGAAGGATGGTACGCATACACAAAAAATGCAGACATGCACAACAAAAGAAAAGCGATCATGTCAAAAGCCGCCGAAAAGTTCGAAAGCGAAATATCCACAAAAGAGATAGACAGATACCTGAAAAATATAGGATGTATTTTTAGTTTTTGCTGTGCTGTACATGAGTCCAAATATGTTGTCCACAAAGAAGAAACATTTATATAGAATGTGGACAATACGGCACTTATGGTATATGTAGACAGGATCAAGTCGGGAAAAAAGACATTCTATTATCTCGGCAAAACTATCAGGGTCGGCGAATACAGATGGAAGAAGATAAGAATCAAACTCGGAGAAAAAGAGCCGACAAGGGAAGAGATAAGAAAGAACCTCAAAGAGCTCCGGCTTGAAGAATATAAGATCCACAACGAAGATTACCTGAGTCCTGATAGACTAGAGATAATCGATGATTTCAAAGAAGTGTACAACAACCATCTCAAGCAAATACCAAAAACAATAGCTGAAAAAGAAGAGGCCGACTTCATCATAAGGTTCACATACAACTCGAACGCGATCGAAGGGAACAGGCTGACATTACGAGACACATATCTGATAATCAAAGAGAAGCAGATCCCATCCGGCGCTCCGCCAAAGGACTACAATGAAGCGATAAACGGCAGAGAAGCATTCGAGTATATAAAAAAATACAAAGGAAAGCTCACGACTGAATTCATGGAAAAGCTGAACGGCATATTGACGCAGAATACCGGAGTCATCTATCCTGGAAGGATACGATTCTTCCCGGTGAAGATTGAAGGGGCCGAACACGTGCCGCCAGAACCTGAAAAAGTCAGGCCGCTGCTAAAAAAGATGATCAGATTCTACTATGACAACAAGAGAAAGCTTCATCCGTTCGTCCTGGCCTGCCTGATACATGCACAGTTCGTCGAGATACATCCATTCGAGGACGGGAACGGAAGAACAGGGAGGGCCATAATGAACTGGACCCTGATGCAAGCAGGATACCCGAAAATGTTTGTGCCTGTGAAACTGAGGCAGAAGTATTATGAAGCCATAGACCTGCATAACATCAAAGACGTAAGAGGATACTGTGAGAAGATGTTTGAGCTGGTCGTAGAGCAGTTCAAGCCGTGATGTTGTCCACTTTTCTTATATCTCTATCTGATATGTGGACAATACAGACAGTAAAGCCTTGCAGAATAAAGAATTACCTAAAAGTTCGCCATCTCTATCTCCGCCGCAAGCAGCAGAGTATTAAACCCATTAAACAAATACAAAAAGACCAGCAAATCCTTTGATTGCACGGTCCGTATATTGTTTGTATATTCACAGCGAGCGGTGCAGCGGCCGAGCGTGGGCGAGATTCGAGAGAGCCCGATAGTTTGTAGATTTGATGTATTTGTTTAGCGGCGCCGCCACCGACCTGCGAGCTGGCGGAAAACTCATCATCGTGATTCGGCAGGCTTCATGCCTGCCTTAATGCGGGCTGATAGGGGAGGCACCCCCTTATGCGTCGTGAGCGGCGCTGTAAGAGTAGTTAGCTAAACAAGTACGAAAATATATATACGGGATTATAATTTACAAGAGGTAACAACCTTGGGTATAAAAATGAAAAATATAGAGCTTCGTGAGGATGATATAGGATTAAGGTTTCATTATTTATTTGACGGAAGTAAGAATTGTTATTTAATAGGGGCTCGTTTGATTGGTAACACGAAACCTGTGAAAGACATTTTAGATAATAAAGAGGTATGGATAGGACTTGAGCTTTTGGTGGAAGATAAAGATGTTGCTTCTTTGGGACCTTGGCTTGATATGGGATATATCTGTTTTGTACCTGCTGGAACACCCAATGTGTATCATACAGAAAAATTATTTGAGATACAACATACCGAATCCGATAATTCTTTTTCTAAACTGAGGGTAACTCTGTACTCACGTAACGCATTGATAGCTCGCTATTCATTATCACACGTGATTGAAAAATAAATCTCCCCCCTTCTTCTATGTTGGGATTACCAAAAAATTGCACATAACAGAGTTAAACGCGACGAACAAAAAACCAAACTCATGAGAGTGAAATGCCGGGAAACTGCTTAGACCCCGGTAAAGAGCCAGGTAGAAGCTCCCTCCTACTTTGTTTTACGAGTTCCTCAAAAAGCGGTATCTTGACTGGAATCGCGAATCGCGTGAATGTGCTGGTGATGATCGCTTCGCCTTTGTCAAGCGATGCGATGGTGCGGTCGTCCTCTGAAAGGTCGTGCACTGCAGACTCGATGATCGCCTGACGTTCTGCTTTCATCTCGGTTCCAAGGATGATTTTCGTATTCATGTTTGCAAGTATCTGCCGTGGAATGAGTGAAGGTAGTTGCGTGATGGCGCACAGCCCGATGTTGAATTTTCGCCCCTCGCGCGCGATCGTTGAAAAGATGTTTGGTCCTGCTTCGAGAACTTCCTTGCCTAGCACGCGTGGTGCCTCTTCCAGGATGATGGAGAGCGCCGGCATTGAATCAAGTTGCCCCGTGCTTTTGTAGGCGCGATAGCGAAAGAAGGCTTCTGATGCGATCAAACTGCCGATGAGTATTTCGACTGCTCCGGTAAAGCTTGAGGTATCGACAATAATGAGCTTTCCTTCTTCGAGACATAGTACGATGTCCTTGACTGTTGTTTCTCCTGCAATAATGTCAAAGATTCCCCGCGCATGAACTGCGCTGCCATCAAAATCGAGCGACAAAAGTGATAAGAGCCTTCGTTTAAGAACGGCGACCGTGCTTTCTGCAAATTCAACCTGAAGCGGCCGTTCCACTATCACGGATTCGATCCACTGGTTGCCGAACGCGCGATAGTATGCATACATCGCTTCCTGCTGCGGGTCGGAGAATGTTGTGACACCACGGAAGTGTTCTGGGCGGATATGGCGGATGTTTATCTTGAGCGTTCGTGCTCCGGCGGGTGGGTCTTTCGGAGTATAGTATATGATGTGCTCTCGCGCGGTGTGATCCTTCAATCCGATTCCTGCGCGCCCGTAGTATTCGTCGTGGGGATCAAGAACGAGCATGCCACAAAAGGATTTTCCGACGGCATTCCACAATAGCGTCTTCACGAGGTTGCTTTTTCCGCGCCCGGTTGTTGCGCAGACAAGAATGTGGTGAGAGATGGTCTCGCGTGCAGGGAGACAGACCTCTACATCAAGCGCGCATGATCCTGATCGGATCTTTCCTACAAAGAGTGGCTTGGCCGGCCGTTGGAGGAAGAGGAAATCGTCTTTAGTTGGTGAACGCACGACGGAAAAGAAAGAGGGGAGTTGCTTGCACATCTCGCCTTTGTTTTCATTGATGGTGAGCAGAGGTTTGAGAAAAGCCAACTGGTAGTTGCGTAGGTTTTCGTCAAAGAATCCCGCGTTATTCTGTTCTTCAAGCTGCAGCCCTGAGATGAGCTCAAGGTTTGGTTGTGAAATCTGGCTTGCGAATGCGAGATCGAACACGTGGAAGAGGATCTTTTTTGGAGGCTGCTCCGCGATTAGAAGTTCACCAAGCTCAAGAGGCATGTTCGATTTTTGACGAACGCAGATCCTGCCTGCTTCTCCGCCAATAATCTGGCCTTTTATCATGAACAGGGGGGATCAGGCAGGCGTATTTAAGATTTTAGGTGACAGCAAGGCTTTGTCCAGAATGTACTGCTGCCACCCTGCGAGCTGAAACAATTGACGTACTGTTACTTACACATCCTCTGGTCGACAAGAATGACCAGCACATTCACGGCGAGCGGTGCTGGTCGTGAAAAGAATAGCCACTTACTGATTGTAAAAACAACGTATTTGTTTAGCAGCGTCGCCACCGACCTGCGAGCTAACGGCTTTCACATCGTCTCGCACGATTCTCGGCTCAATTATTGATGATAATCAGGTTTACGTGCGCAGCGAGCGTCGTGGCGACGCTGCGATGTGAGTAGCTAAACAAATACAAAACAACATAAAGAACTGTAAGAAAAAATAATTCCTCACTAGGGGAAACTCGGCCTCTCCCAAGGCCGGTTTCCATCACCGCATTTGATTATGCACCACTCTGATTATGCACCATAATTATACACCAGTGCAGCGGCCGAATGTTGGAGGGATTTAGGAGATGGGCTGATAGAAATGCATGAAAAAGACACAATTTCTGATCATGAGAAAATCACTCTCCCAAAGCGTTTTTTGTCTCGATGCAGCGTGAAGAGCCATCGCAAAGAGCTATCGCAATTTCGTCAAACAAATATAGATGAGAATGCTAGTCAAATCAGAAAAGAACTCGAAAAAATTTAAAGAATTAAAACGACTTAACGTCGTTTCTTTCCTTTCTTCTTTGCAGATCTCTTCTTGGCTCCACCACGCACCATCTTTGCGCAGGAAACATCGCCTTGCTTGTCGATGAAGTAGAGATATCCTGACTTTTTCTTAACGCCGACTTTTGCAACCTTCTCTGTTCTGCCTGCTTTGGCCCCTTTTCCACGTGCCATCTTTGCGCAGGAAACATCGCCTTGCTTGTCGACAAAATACAAATATCCAGATTTCTTCTTGACACCAACTTTTGCTACTTTGTCTGCCATAGTTTGGACCTCCTTTGGATGATTGATGGCATAACTGCACACCTGCTACTATATAAATGTTTTGATTTGTAGCCGATTTTTCCGACGAGAAACAAGAGAATATCGACGGGCGAATCGTTTTCTACGAAATAGCGGGAGGGATTTCCGACGGTGATGAAGCTTGGGGTGGAGCGGCCTGCGTTGCTTGTAACTCAAGTGCGACGATGCGGTCGATCTCTTCTCGCGAAACAGAACAACCGTGCAGTTTGAGGTTCCATAAGAGCGACTCTAGAAGAACCCGGTGGTCGCCGGGCGTTTTTGTGAGGTAGCGGTCGAGGATGTGTCGTTCGTAGGCTATGATCACTAGCTCGACAGAGCGGATGATGCGGACACTTCGGGTGAGATCCGCAAAGCGATCAAGATTTTGCTGCTCGATAGCGATGGCGTTGTGAAGGTTATTTTGCAGGATGTCGCGAAGCGCTTGGGGGTTTTCAATCATGAGGCGCGTGGTGCGTTCGTCAACAACTGCAGCTTGTGCTCCGCTCGCGACCGCCCATGCGAGTGTTTCCATCTCCGCCATGCTGACAATGCGTAGGTCGCGTCCTTGGCAATTGAATGAATGATTTGCAAGGACGAAGAGCTGTTCGGCGAGTTCCTGGATTTCTTGCGCCGGCACGACAGTGAGCACTCCTTTGTTTATACGGTATTGGACTTGCAGAGCTTCAAACTTGAACTTCTTCGTCTGCAGTGGATGGTCTACGAGTTCCATGCGCACAGAAGGAGTGATGAAGAATATTCCATGAAAGTGCTTTTTGAGGTAATCAAGGACCCAGAGCAGGTTTGATGTAGTGAGGCTGATGATGGGACCGGTATCAAAAACGAGTGATTTGTTGTTTTCCTGTTTGTTCTCCTGTGAGTTTGACGGTGCCGTTGGTGTGTTCATTGTGCGATGTGCGTCCATTGTACAGTACATTATTTATGACTATTTATGGTTTGAAAAAAGGGTGCGTGCAAATGAGAGCCTCGTTTCCACATTGGAAGGTTGCGCCTGCCGATCGTGCAGTTG
Source organism: Candidatus Woesearchaeota archaeon (assembly GCA_016208715.1). Classification (GTDB taxonomy): domain Archaea; phylum Nanobdellota; class Nanobdellia; order Woesearchaeales; family UBA11576; genus JACQX01. The sequence goes on from JACQXV010000062.1 coordinate 11,466, forward strand.
CGTCTTTCCGATGTAAGAGAGGAGCTCCCATTGTCCTATACCAAGGACGGTTGCGGCGCGTGCGACGCTGATGCCGCGCTCATGAAGCATGCTTCCTTTCTTGATCTGGGCCTTGTCCATGACTGCATCAATGTACATCTTAAATGACTTGTCAACATCGCCAATGAATTTGAAAAGTGCTTTGATGCGGTCTCTGAATTCTGGGACTTGGTCTGATCGCAGTGTGCGTTCCGCCGCCGCAACGATAACATTTATGTCGTTGCAGTATGGAAATGGTTTTCCGCAGCGCTCCATTAGTTTAGCGATGGAGTAAATGATGACTGCGACAGAAACAGAGTCACGATCCTGGAAAAGCGATGCATTGTGAACTGTGTGATCAGAAAGTTCCATCAACTGTCGGTGCTTGTGATTGACGATCAGACGCTGTGCTCTCTTGAGGACGCGAAGGATGTCCCTTCTTACTGCGGGTTTGATGATTTTTTCTGGAAGCGCCATCATTGTGACCGAGATTTCAGCTCGCGCACACGAACCGATCTTGGAAAGCGGATGAAAACGTGCGGGTGAAAAAGTATGGGTGAAAAGGTGTGGGTGGAAAAGTGGGCGGAAGAGCAAGGCAACAAACGCTGCAAATATCTTGACATCATACTCTGTAGATATTTAAACATTGCGAGTGGTGTGCGAAATGCGCGACGGCTTGTGATGAAAATGTGTTTGCCAAGAACCGACGATATACAGCTCAACGAGAACGAACGTGTTGTTAATTCCTGACGTTCATGAGCACAGGCTCTGTCCCGAATCTGCCGCTGCCACCCTGCGAGCTGAAACGATAAACAGGTTTGTTAAACATCCTCTCGGTGACAAGATGATCAGCACATTCACAGCGAGCGGTGCAGCGGCCGAGCGTAAGCGAGATTCGGGACAGAGCCATGAGCACCGAAAACTATATAAAGTAAGGGAAGGGTTTGAGCTTGTTTTGATAATCTGGATAAATAGGTGACCGCATGCTTTCAGTGATGAAGAAATTCGTCAATAAGGTTTTTAAAAATTTGTTTAAGAAGAAGTCTGTTCTCAAGATTGGTTTGTATGGCCCACCGAATGGTGGAAAGACTACTCTTGCAAATCGTATCTGCATGGATTGGCTTGGCGAAGAGATGGGTGTCGCTTCTCCGATCGAGCACGAAACGCGGGAAGTGCAGATCAAGGAACAGGTTAACATCAAGTCAGGTAATCGTGAGATCTCTTTTAGCCTGGTTGACACGCCCGGTATCGCGACAAAGATTGATTATGAGAATTTTGTCAGGAAGGGACTGAGCGAAGAGGAAGCTAAACAACGTGCAAAGGAAGCGACGAAAGGAGTGATTGATGCCATTAAGTGGCTTGATAACATGGACGTAGTGATTGTCGTACTCGATGCGACGCGCGATCCGTACTCACAAGTAAACATCACTATAATCGGCAATCTTGCCGCACGCGATATTCCAGTATTGATTGTAGGAAACAAGATTGATATTCGCAAGGCAGATGTGAAGAAGATCAAGGCAGCATTTCCACAGTACGATGTGCTGGGCATTTCAGCAAAAAAGGGCAATAGTATGGAGGAATTCTACGAGGCTTTGTTTGTGCTTGCAGGTTGAGTAAACCACCATAACGTTCGAAACATAAAACTCCGAGGAGGAACTCCAAAACACTGCTTCAAAAAGAGGAACGCCATGAGTTTGACGCTGCAATTCATTCCATATTTTGAGATTGAGAACCTAAGTTCACTTGGCAGGATTCGTAAGATCCTCAATGTAGTGAAGGAAAAGAAGATTGTATTGTTGGAAGGCCGTCTTAAGAAAGAAGAAGAGGCCGAGTTGATCAAGACCACGATGGAAGAGATCAATTATGATTTCAAAGGGATTGAGCTTGCTGTGATTTATCCCGGCACGCAGAATCTTGATTTTGTGAGAAAGCTTCGCGCGCATTTTGTGAATACGCTGCTTGGCGACCGCCAGGGCTTGACGATTGTAGGCCCTGCATCGATCATCAAGGAGATTAAGAAGGATCCGAACAGGATTCAGTTATTGACGCTCGAGCCATCCAAAAAGCAGCCAAGCAAAAAAAGGTGAGGAAAAAAGTTCATAGGGAGTAAAAAATATGCCACACCAATGCGTTCGTTGTAACTCATTCTATCAGGATGGATCTGAAGTTATTCTCAAAGGGTGCTCGTGCGGTGCACGTTTATTTTTTTACGTTAAGCAGGAATCTATCGATAAGGCAAAGAGAATGAATGCGCGTTTGTCCGATCAAGACAAACAGCAGATTGAACAGGATGTTCTTGACCTTGTCGGCATAGAGGATGATGAGCCGGTGGTGCTCGATCTGGAGACGATTCGCGTGACGCGGCCGGGAAAGTTTGAGCTTGATCTTGTGCAGCTGTTCAATAATGAGAATCCTCTTGTGTACAAGCTTGATGAAGGAAAGTATGTGATTGATGTGCCTGAGACGTTCCTGCGCCGTGAGGCGCACAAGCGGGCGCAATCGAAGAGGCAGTCGTGATTCGTTTTGGGTTCTCAGTTCGCAGTAAGAAAGGCGTATTTGTTTAGCAGCGCCATCACCAACCTGCTGGCAACAAATCACGGCAAGTCACACTGTTCTATGCGCCTTATGTGTTTAACTTAGACGTCTACATTTCTGTAGATTTGTTCTAACGCAAATTTTTAATAGGAATAAATACAATTTATGACGAACTGGCCACCTTCAACAGTCAAGAGTGAAGTTGAACGCTAAACCACAAAGCGCGCGCTAATAATGGGACGGACGAGATTTGAACTCGTGACCCTTCGGTCTTCAGCCGAATGCTCTCCCAGTCTGAGCTACCGTCCCGAAAGAATAGAGCCCAAAGAATTTGAGGTTTCTTTATATAGCTTTTGGTAACGTAAAAAGGAGTGCCTTGAAAGCGCGCCTAGATGAATTACGAGATGAATTGACAATCAGACAACGTCTTCTTCTTCCACTGAGAAATCACTTTCTTCCTCACGCTCAGGGTCTTTATCGTCGTCGTGCTCCGGCTCAGAAAATCTTCCAGGATCTTCTCCGCTTGAGGGGGGTTGGGTGCGTGATGGATTAGTTGGTTGTGGAGCGGCTGATGCAAGGGCTGCAGAAGCAACGGGCGCATCTTGCACATTTACCACTTCCAGCTTTCCGAATTTTCCAGTAGATAGTTGCAGCTCTCCTCGAAACTCGCTAACGTAGCCGTTTGTGATCTTGAGGAGGTCCCCAACGTGAACTTGGTCGATCTGTTCATTCCAGAGTGAAAGCTTAATGGAGCCTGTTTCATCTTTGATAGTTGCATTCGCGACGCGACCTTGGCTTCCTCCTTTGTCAAAGGTTCTCGCCTGCCCGATATCGAGGACGGTTGCAATGAGTTCGATTTTTCCTTGCCGCGGTTGGAGTTCATTTATCTTCATACGCGCGCGAAAGTGTTTCTTGTATAAAATTCTTTTCCAGATGATTTAAAAACAGGCAAATATGCAGCCAAACAGAAGAACAACTGCCGCAAAGCATTACAACTCTAAATCGCTGGCGGTGGAGTCTCTTGCGTCGCTTGTTGCTGTGTAGAAGCTTGTATGCGATCTTTCTGGATTTGGGTAAAAACGGCATTCACGAGGTCTTGACTCCATCCTACGGAGAGTAAGTGCTCTTGAATTTGTGCGGGTGTATAACCTTGGGCCAGTTTTTCGTTCATGTATGCTTTCACTTGCAGCACTGCAGGATCGACTGCAGGAGGGGCCAGCTCCGCGGAAGCGCTTGGCATGACAGGTGCGGTTTTTTCCATTTGCTTGAGTGCACGGTGCTTGCTATGCGAAACTGTGACAAAGATACCGATCATGAGCATGATGAAGACGAAGAATGCGACTATCGTGTTGGTCAACGTCAAAAATCCGCCGAGAATGCTGAGGGGTTTCGGCCATTCGGCTCGCGGGAGCTCATCTTGGAACTGGTCTTCTTCGAGGTGTTTTTGAAGGAGTTTTTGTTGATCTTTGGTGAGCGTATCGATGCAACAGGATAAATCTCCTTCGATGAGTTGCTCGGGCGTCACCAGCGTCGTAAGTGCAGTACAAAACGTTGATTTAAATTGCTGATCACAGACAACATTTCCTCCCGCTTCAACGTAACGCGAAGGAAGTATCTGGTAGGCGCTGCCGTCGATTCCTGAGAGGGCATTTGCAAGGCTTGGGTCTTCAGCAAAGGCGACAAAATCGTCATAACTGTTGTATTTAATGATGAAGTCTGAAAATGATGGGCCGCCGCAATATTCTGCGGAACTCTTCGCCACTTGATACGTGGTCCCTATTTTCTCGACGAGGAATGATTCGATTGATTTGGGTGTCGCGATCGCAATACAGAAGCTGGTATCTGGAATTGATGAAAGGAATTGGGCGCTCGCGAGCGCGGTTTCCAATTGTGTTTGCGCAGTAGTCGGGTCGTACGTTGCTGATCCAGTAAGGCCGTCAAATGCGGCGTGTTTGATCACGTAGCCTATTGCAAGAAGCACGAGAAATAAGAAGATAAAATGTACGATGGCGTTACTTGCTGTGCTTGCGCGTTTGCATTGCATGATGCGGCTCACGAGATTCTCTTTTTGCAACTCTTAATTCCTCTGTCGGTTCTTCTGTGCCGGTTCTTCTCTGTCAGTTCTTATTTGATTCTTATTTGATTATTATTTCTTTGTTATTTCTTTGCTGGTTTTTTCCCTTTCTTCTGCATACCTTCAAACGATAAGTGCCCTTCAATCAACTGTAAAAGGGTAAATTGAAGCTCTTTGATAGGTACGCGCACTTGTTCGGTCGTATCGCGATCGCGGATGGTGACCGAGTCGTCTTGGAGCGTGTCGTGATCGATTGTAATGCAGTATGGCGTGCCGATCTCGTCATTGCGCGCATATCTTCTTCCAACACTCCCGGAACGGTCAAAGACGCACGTGAATTGGCTGCGAAGCAACGTATGCACCGCACGTGCTTTTTGTTCAAGACCATCCTTGTTGACGAGTGGAAATATTCCCACTTTGACTGGCGCCAGTTTTGGGTGAAGTTTCAAGACTACATTTCCGCGTTTTTTGTCATCGTGGTACGCATCGCAGAGAACCGCTAAGAAGACGCGTTCCATGCCAAAGGTTGGTTCGATGACCCTCGGTACAACTTTCGATTTGGTTTCTTCATCAAAGAGTTCGAGTTTCTCTTTGCTCTCTCGTGCGTGCATAGACAGGTCGTGCTGGCCGCGGTTCGCGTTTCCTGCAAGTTCCTTTGAACCGAAAGGATACGCATAATCAATGTCGAAAGTTGCAGTAGAGTAGTGCGATAGTTCAGTCTTTACGTGCTCGCGGATTTTGAGATCTTCTTTCTTGAGTCCAACTGACGCGAGCCAGAGCAGTTGTTCTGCAAGCCAGTATGCGTGCCATTCATCGAGCCGCCCATCATTGATCATCTTCTTGATCGTGACTGAAGACTGTGCTGTTTTTTCTTGCTCTTGGGTTTGTGCGTCGAGCAGTTTGACGTGAAGGTTCAGATGCTCTGGCGTAAATACATTGCATGTTTTTGTTTCAGGGTGAATAAAGTATTCAACTTCTGCGATGGTGAATTCACGCGAGCGAAACATGAAGTCGCGTGGAGAGATCTCATTGCGGAAGCACTTGCCGATCTGGGCGATGCCAAAGGGAAGCTTGACACGGTTTGTCTCAGTTATGAGGCGAAAATCAACAAACATGTTCTGCGCGGTCTCCCCCCTAAGGAATGCCCGTGTCCCTTTTCCTTCTTCAGCACCGACAGTTGTGGAAAAGAGCAGATTGAAGTCCTTGAGTTCTTCGAAGCGCCCCTTGCAAAGCGGACACGACAGTTTCTTTTTATCTACAATCGCGTTGATGTCGTGGCTTTTCATTCCTGCGGTGTTTATCTGCAGAACATCTTCAAGAAAGTGGTCCGCCCGGACGCGGTTCTTGCATTTTGAGCATATAAGGACAAGGTCTCCGAAATTGTCAACGTGCCCTGACGCTTGCCATATGCGCGGGTGCGCGATGATGCTGCCATCCATTCCGACAATATCTTCCCGGTCTTGAACAAAATGTTTCCACCAAAGTGTTTTGATGTTGTTGAAGAGCTCCACACCGAGTGGACCGAAGTCAAAGAAGCCGGCCATGCCTCCATAGATCTCAGAACTTGGGTAGACAAAGCCTTTTTTTTTGCAGAAGACGGCCATTTCCTCGATAGAGATCTGACTAGCCATGAGTGATTTTTGGGAGAAGGCATTTATATAATTTGTGCTTGATTTTTGCTCGAAGAGTTTAAAATAAGGTTTTTTGCGGCAAAGAATCCCGTTTTTGTCCGTGTTTGGCTTGTTTCTGCCTATTAGGGTTTTTCAGCCTATTCAAGGTAGAAGAAAGAGAAATTGTATGATTGTGAGTTGTTACGGGTTATCACGTTAATGTCGGCCACACGATTTAGGAATTTATTGCTCCAGGTACGCAACTTCGCTTTCGTCAAGTCCAAGCTCATCTGCGATAGCTCGAATCTGTTTTGCGTTTTGTTTGGCGATGACTTTGAGGTAGGGAAAGGTGCGAGACAATGCTTGCGTGCTGGACGTGTGGGTATGGCTCGCGATCTTTTCTGCGATGGCTTTTCGTTTTTGGTATTTCATGTTTGCTTGCCAGATTTTGAGCGGCCGTGTGCTTCTACAGTACTGCACAAATTTTTTGTACTTTTCGTCCTTGGAGACTGAGACACCGCCAGAAAGGTACGCACTTACATAGATGAGAAAGCGCCAGTGCTGCCAGCGCCTTATGCGCGAATTCATTATGTTCGCTTTCGCGAGCCAATCATATGCTGCACAGAGGTCTGCCGGCTTTTCGTATTCGTTTGGGATGTTTTCGTCGAGCCATAAGAGGCATTCGTCGAGCTCTTCATCGACGTGCTCAAATGCAGCAATCGCTATGGAAAGATCGGTTGTCTTGAATATCTTGAGCAGCGCATTAATTATGGTATCTGTACGTTCTCGCTCTGAGAGCTCTGCAAGATCGCTTTTAGCCACAGAACCTTTTGTCGATGCAATTATTTGTAGATCGTTGATCGCCGCCCGCAGATCTCCTCCTGTCCTGCGCGAGAGTGCTTGGAGTGTTTCATTATCATATGCGATGGCGTGTATGTCTGCGATGCGTGAAAGCGCGCGGAAGATTGAGTCGGTGCTCAGGGTGTTGCATTCGATCATTATTGCTATCTTGCGTAATGGAGAGAATTTCTTGTCAAAGGGGTCGTTTGCAGTCATGATTAGGGGAAATTTTGTCCCTTCGATGATTTTCACTAGTTCGGGAACACCTCCGCGGTCCTGTGAGCCGGAAATGCCGTCGATCTCGTCGATGAGCAGGATCTTTCCGCGAGAGAAGAGCGACATCTGCTGCGACGCTGCGCCGATGATCTGCGATATCGCATCGCCGGTGCGGAAGTCTGAAGCGTTGAGTTCAATAACTTCAAGCTGATGCTCTGATGCAATGGCGTGTGTGATGCAGGTCTTGCCACAGCCGGGCGGTCCCCATACGAGCACGGCTTTCTTTTTTTGTTTTTTGAAATCAAGAATGAAGGACTGAATCTCTTTCACTGTGCTGTCTTGGCCTACGATGTCCTTGCTCGTATTTGGGGAATGCAGGCTCGTCCAAGGTTTATTCTCGGCTGATTTCATCCATCAACAAGAAATGGTTGACATTAATAAGTTTTAGGGTAAGACAGCTCTGTCCCGAATCTGCCGCTGCCACCCTGCGAGCTGAAACAATTGACGTGTTGTTACTTACACATCCTCTGGTCGACAAGATCGCTTCAAACCTCCACAGCGAGCGGTACAGCGGCCGAGCGTAAGCGAGATTCGGGACAGAGCCGGGTAAGACTTCACAAGCGGCGATAAGTAGCGATAAGTAAGATTTATGCTAGAGCCAATAGAACCACAACAACGTTAATAACAACGATAACAACGTTAATCCATAATTCCGTACCAGCGCATAAGTAGTCTATCTTTTGCGCGAACAAGCTCGCTTCCTTTGCCTTGCACGATGACGCAGTTGTCATCATATACAATCGCCGTTTCATTTGCTTCTTTGAAGTAGACGACTGATTTGTCCTCGTCATCGCACGTGTAGATGGGGTATCCTGCGCAATTGTCTTCGCGCGTACAGCCTGCGGAGAGGTTGTAGTCAAATGCAACAGCGAGGCTTCGGCTGAATCCGTAATTTGCGACCGCAACGTGCTTTAGGTCTTTGCCCAGGGGGTCGAAGGTGATGAAAACGTTCTTATCCTTGAAGTAGTCTGGATCGAGTTTTCCGGTGATGCTGACGTTTTCTGTGCTCTTGGGATCGTTATTGAACGTGAGGTCATAAATGGTGTTGCCCTTTGCAAGTTGTGTGTTCCACACGTCGTTGAATTTTACAAAACTAAAGCCGTTGTACATGTAGCCTTCTTTTGGATTGAGTTTTTCTACGACATTCTGTTGGTGGAGGTCATCGATCGTGACTACGTGTCCAGTAACGTTCTGTTCTCCAAAGAAAAATCGACTCGCAAAGACGGCGGCCAAAAGGAGTAAAAGTAGGCCGATAGCGATCACAAAGTTTCTAGTTGTCTTGGTGTCGCGTTCCTGTTCATTTTTAGGATCTACTGGATCAGCCACCTCTTCAGTGGCGGCAGGTGGCTGTTGTGAAATCGGCTGGCTGACACTTGAGATGATCACTTCGTCAGTGGTTTCATCGTCGACGGATGTTTTCTCGCGTTCATCGTCAGCGTATTCATCGTCTGCAGAGTCATCCTGTGCATCTTGTGCATAATCATCGTAGTTTTTATGTACCGCGCCAGATGCGGTTTGTGTGAGCGGAGAGCCCTGGTGCTGATAGTCGTGCAAAGAGCCTTCATCCTTGGGTTTTCTCACAAGATCAAACGCTGATTCATCATCCCAGGAATGATTTTGGGGTTTCTTGTCTGTTTCGTCTGTTTCCATTCTATCCACATCGAATTGCGGGACAAATTACTGGATAATTTTGAACAGTGCAAAAAGTAAACGGTCTTTGAGTGCGACCGTCGTCTGTGCATTGCTTGTGAACACGATGCAGCTTTCATTCATTGTGATTGCTGTTTCGTTTCCATCACTGAAGTAAAGCACTGGAACCCGCTCGGTTGCGTTGGCGCACGTGATGACTGGCTGTTTGTACAATTGACTTTCTTTGCTGATTGCATTCACGGTGTAAATATTGAAAAATCGTGGGAACAGTTGTGCATACTGGAATCTTGCTCCTTCAAAATTAATGATCTCTTGCGCATCGGGGTCCGCGACCAGGTAGAGCATGCGCGATGACAGGATGCTCTCCGTGATTTTCGGATCGATGGCAAGGTCCGCGACGCTTGGCGGAGGATGATTGAATTCAACGGTCGCGCCATCGATCTTGGTGCTCCATCCGCCAGCGGTCTGCTTGAACGCGTATTTATTGTACGTGATACTTGACTGTGCGTTTGAAAAACCGTAGATGACAATGCCAAAGACGGACATTATCATCAGGCCCGCAAGCACGATCGTGAAGATGACTGCTTTATTGCGACTCTTTTTTTGTGGAAGTCCGGAAACTGATTGGGTAACCTTGACTTTGCGAATCCGCGACATATCCACCCGCTGGCGCGGTTTGTTTATATCTTTTTCTGTACGCGATTACATAGTATATAATAAAGCGCGCAGGTTATAATACAAGCATAATAAAGGCGATCATAATAAAGTGTGATTATGGCTTCAGGCTCTGTCCCAATCTGCCGCTGCCACCCTGCGAGCTGGAACGATTTACATTACGTAGACATCCTCTCGGCGACAACATCGCTTCAAACCCCCACAGCGAGCGGTGCAGCGGCCGAGCGTAAGCGAGATTCGGGACAGAGCCAGGCTTCAGAAACGCTTAAATACCCATCGTGAGTGATAGGCATTAAGGAAGAAAGTTCTATAATGCTGCGTGTACTCCTGATCATTTTCATTAGTATATCTTAAAGAAGTTTAACTATGATGATCCCTCTGGATCGAAAATCAGTGAAAGTTGAATCGCTGTGAAATGAATGAGTTTTGGAAATGAAAAACGGGAAGAGCAGTACAACACACAGCACTATTTTTCAGAAAAACAAGATTCTTCATTCGTACCAAAGAAAATTACTGTCTCCGTAGCGGGCCTGCGTTTTGAATTATTTTCTGCCAAGGGAGTTTTTTCGAAGCGAGAACTTGATCCTGGTTCAAAAGTGTTGATAGAATCTGCAGTGGTGGCTTCCGGTGCTCGTACGCTTGACTTGGGCTGTGGGTACGGTATTGTTGGGATATCCATCAAGAAAAAGTGCCCTTCGGTTGACCTTTCATTGAGCGACGTGAATGAACGTGCATTGCGGCTTACAAGGATGAATCTCGAGCTGCATCGCATGAAAGCCAAAGTCATTCACAGCGACGGGTTTTCAAACATCGGCGAGTGTTTCGACGTGATTTTGCTTAATCCTCCGCAGTCGGCAGGAAAGGATGTGTGCTTTCGCCTTATCAAAGAGTCATTTTCTCATCTATGTTCTGGTGGTTCTTTGCAGCTTGTCGCAAGGCCGTCAAAGGGGGGCAGAACCCTTGCTTACAATATGAAAGATGTTTTCGGGAACGCCAGCGTGATTGGAAAACGTGGGGGTTTCAGCGTCTACATGAGTGTAAAATCGTGAGTATGAAATAATAGAGATAGCATCAGAAATAACGCTGCTCACGCCCTTTGAAATGTTACCTTTAATTCACCTCGGTATACTCCTTTAGTTGGGTTGGATGGCACTCGTGCAAAGATCTCTACATTTTTTGATTGTGTGCTGTTAAGCCAGAATGGCGCTGGAGTGGAAATAAACGAACTCGCGTTTCCCTCTACTTTGAATGTTACTAATAATGGTTTATAATAGCTGTTTGTGATCGCGATCTCCCGTGACTCTGCTGAGTCCGGCATCAACCGCCCGAAGCTGATTCTTCCATCGCCAACGTCAAGTCCGGGCGTATTGCCCACTTCAAAGAATACTTCGATGATTTTTGTATCATAAGGTAATACCTGATATCCTGTAAGCCCGGCGCTTCTCGATAAGAAAATCAAAGTTCCTGTTAACGTCACAATGATTGAAAGAACCAATAATGTTGCTAATGTTTTATTCGAGAGATCCTCACTCATGTTCGAACCTGCTTTACTTCTTTTATTTAGACGCGCGTTGGAGGTAGCCTTCATCACTCAGGCATTCAACAACCTCTTGAATATTGAGTAGGAATGCTATTAACGAGGAACATTTGAGAATTAAGCATATATAAATAAGCATATATAAATTTTGCTTTGCTTGGGGCTCTGTAGAAAATCTTTGTGGGCGTAAGCCTATGTTGTAGGCGATTAGCCTACAAAACAGTTCTGCATTGATCATTGGTGCTTTTTGAGATTTGACAGTATTTCC
>JACQXV010000008.1 GCA_016208715.1 Candidatus Woesearchaeota archaeon
ATTGCACTTTTGCGTTCACCGCATTGGACTGCCTCGATTGCTTTGGTGCGAAGGTCGTAACTGTAAGGAGCAGGCATAAGGACTACTAACCTCTTCTCTAGTACTACTATAGCGTCCTAACCTACCTTCGTAGAGCTATACTTCAGAGAGGCGATCGCTTTAGTGGAGATGACGCAACATTGCATGGCGATCGTTGCATTCCCTAACGCATTGATCGATCGAATTTCAGAGGGGCGATCGCTCTAATCTGCAATTCGATCAATTGGACAGGAAGTTACGATTCAAGATGAGTCTGTAACGGGAATCAACAACTCCTATGAGCATTAGCCTCAATCCCGATCAAGAACGCCTCATTTTGAGATCACTGGCTACATCCTGACTGAGCAACTGTAATTTCGAGTCTTGCACGGCATTGTACCGAGCAGTACAAACGAAACCCCTTGTATTGGATAGCTAGTTCTGTATGAAAAGGCGCAGACCAGTTTAGCGATCGCCTGTTGCTGCTTTAAGAGAGATGGGCATACTGAACCAAGCATAATCCGTCAACAGGTCAGAAACAGAGCTTATGTCCACTTCTCAGCCACTTCACCAGGTGACGGCACATCAAGCCGTTCAGCCATTACTTGCCCCTGAGAAAAAAAATGATGCGCAAACTGTCTCTGCGCCTGCTCTTGATTGTTCCATTTGTGCTGCCAATCTTCGCAGCGGTAGGTTTAACAGGATAATCTCTCTGCGAAATGGGCACAAGGCAATCCACTCATACTTCTTTTGCTGACCTAGAAGCCAAATCCTAAACCATCACAATTAAAACTTTCTTGATTGAAAAAATACAATTAAAATCCAGATTTTTGATAACGGAAAGGTTATAACCGCAGATATTAAAGCAGGGATTTTTGATCATTTATTCCCCCCAAAAGGGGTAGGAAAAGGTACAGCTTAAGATTAACAATTGCTCGTCAAATGATGACTGAAATTCACGCTGGCAGTAGGCGCAGTCCAATATCGATCAGGACAGTAAATGCTGCATCCGCCTCCCGATCTTCGTATTCACTATCCAGTTTTGCTGGGAGTTGCAGATAATCTACAGTTGCCCAACTTTCAGCTATGGCTTGATTGAGCCATTTCATGCTTTGTTCCATCACGTTTAATTTTATTTGCCATGATCACCCGGCGAGATTTCACACGGCTATCTTTATTTGGATTGGGTTTGGGATTAGCAAACTGTACAAATCGTTCCCAGCCCTCCTCCCTCAACACAAAATCCTCTGCTGAGCAAGCAGATCTGGTGATTTGGTGGGAGCAAGGATTTTTACCAGAAGAAAACGAGCAGGTGATTCAGATTGTTCAGAACTGGGAGAAACAGTCTGGATTGACTGTAAATTTAAAGCTTTTACCTGTTGATCTGATCGAGCAACAGTTGACCCAGCTGGTGAGAGAACCGGGCAATCCTCAACTTCCCGACATTGTTTATTCAGTAGGAGTCGATCCTAGCCTTGCTCCTAAACTTGCCTGGCGGGATCAGTTAATGGATCTGTCTGCTGTAATCTTGCCAAATAAAGACCGTTACACAACCGTTGCGCTCTCGCAGGTTTCCTATCGCAACAAGGTACAGGGCAATCGCAGCTACTATGCTGTCCCGCTGTGGCAGGCAGACGACTACATTCACTATTGGGGAAATCTAATTGAAGAAATTGGCTTCAGCCCCACAGATGTTCCCGTCGAGTGGGGGCCATTTTGGCAGTTTTGGCAAACAGCCCAAACCCAGTTACGATCGCAAGGACATCCCGATATTCATGGGCTAGGTTTGTGTATGTCTCCCGTCGGGTTTGACACCTACACTTCATTCATGATGTTTCTTGATGCCTACAATGTGGCGATCGTAAACCCAGAAGGTGAATTTTTGCTCGAAACTTCAACGAATCGACAGCAACTGATTGCCGCACTGGATGAATATACTCAATTCTTTTTAGACGGATACGTACCGCCTGCGGCAACAAAATGGACAGGATCGGGTAACAATACCAGTTTTCTCGACGGTCAAATTTTGATGACTCAGAATCTCACCTTATCGATTCCGCTTACGCAAAAGTTGCCTGCTAATTCATACAACCAGGATGCCGCCCAACGGTATCAAAAGATCGTGACGATCGAACGACCCCGCAAACCCGATGGCACCCCCTTAATGACCCGTAAAGGCATTAAACAGGCGATCGTACCCAAAGCTTGTCCGCATCCAGAAGTAGCCAAAGACTTCCTCAGCTATCTGATTGAACCCCAAAATATCAATCAGCTCATCAACGGATTTAAGGGACGAGTACTGCCCGTGATGCCCCAATTGTTTGAAAACTCTCTCTGGAGCAATTCCACTGATCCTCACCTTTCCACGGCATTGAAGATTTATCAAAGTCCCAGTCTCACGCCCTACGAAGTCATTCACTCAGCTTTTAGTGAAGTCCAAAGTCAACAGTTGTGGGCAAAGATGGTGCTCAAAGTTGTTCAAGATAAAGCATCTCCAACCGAGGCTAGTGATTGGGTTATTGATCAAATCAAAAACATTTGGACGGAATGGGAGACATCGGTATGAAAGGTTGGTTAAACAAAAGTTTATTAACTCAATTAGTTAGCTATTTCTCGGTATTATCTGTTATTACAATTAGTACGGTCGCCGTTGGCTCTTATTTTCAAGCCCGTCATTCTTTAG
>JACQXV010000063.1 GCA_016208715.1 Candidatus Woesearchaeota archaeon
AGCGTGAAAAAATAACACTCCGGCCTCAGCAGATTTCCCGGAATAACCGCTTTTGCGACAATCATTTCCGGTTTATGATTGGTGTTAACAACTACCTCAGTATCTGTCGTAAAAACACGTCTGCGGGAGTCACGCACATGGATTCTTATTTCGGCTCCGCTTATCCATTTATTGATCCGGCAGGTAATCGCAATAGTAATCGGCTGCTTATGCGTAAAAATGTTGCAAGGCTCGCCGTTTTCATCCAATGCCGCCGCCCTCATTATTGCAATATCCTTGTCGCGCGATACTGCGGCGTTAAAACCCGCCGGCTCATCGCTCAGCCGGCTCATGTAACCGGCAATCACGTCAGAAACCGGGCCTGAGCGCGTAATCTCGCCTTTATGCAGAAGAATCGCACTCGTACAGAGCTGCGCTATTGTACCCATTTGATGACTTACATATAAAACGGTTCTTCCCTCATTTTTGCTGACATCTTCCATTTTCCCAAGACATTTTCTCTGGAATTGCGCATCTCCCACCGCCAGAACCTCATCCACAAGGAGAATCTCCGGCTCCAAGTGCGCGGCTATGGCGAAAGCGAGCCGCACATACATTCCTGATGAATACCGCTTCACCGGCGTATCCAGAAAACTCTCAACCTCTGCAAATGCGACAATTGCGTCAAACTTGCGTTTTATCTCCACACGGCTCATCCCCAGAATGGCGCCGTTCAGGTAAATATTTTCCCGGCCGGTCAGCTCGGGATGAAACCCGGTACCGACCTCAAGCAGACTAGCCACCCGCCCGGTGATTTCAATCCGCCCGCTGGTCGGCTCGGTGATACGGGAGAGGATCTTCAGCAGCGTTGATTTCCCCGCGCCGTTGCGCCCGATAATTCCCACCCTGTCGCCGCGCTTAATTTCAAAGGAAACATCTTTAAGAGCAAAAAACTCCTCGGTTGTAAACGGCTGGGAGTTGGAAAACGGAGACAGTATCTTCCTGCCGAAATTCCGGGCGCCCCGGGTCAGCACATCGCGAAGGGCGGTGTAGCTCTCCTGTTGCCGGCGGCTGATAATGTATGTTTTACTGAGATTGGCCGCCTTAATTACAGTGTCGTTCATAAGCAGTTAACCTGAAAGTTTCAGTTGGAGCTGATTTTTTTTGGGCTCTTTCCTGACCGGCGATGTAAAATTTTATAGGCGTTCATTGGTAAAACCTATTGGCCAGAAGTTTATAGACAAGTGAACGAGCACCCGAAAATTGCACGGATATTTTTATCTGGCATATTATCAATAAAAAACGACTTCAA
>JACQXV010000009.1 GCA_016208715.1 Candidatus Woesearchaeota archaeon
CCCCTGCTTCGATAAATATTTCGTTATCGCCGCTGTCAACGTTGTCTTCCCATGGTCCACATGCCCTATTGTCCCTATGTTTACATGCGGCTTTGTTCTTTCAAATTTTGCCTTGGCCATCTTTGCCTCCTGTTTTAAAACTTATTACAAAGATTTCTAAATATGATTACACAGAATTATTTTGTATTCTTATCTGTGAAACCAGGTTTTTTTATCTATGTCATCATCCGTTATCACAAAGCCCATGACCGGAATTGAACCGGTGACCTCATCCTTACCAAGGATGTGCTCTGCCAACTGAGCTACATGGGCATTTATAAGCTCTTAGCAGTAAGCCATTAGCTTTAAGCTTCTTCAGGCTTACTGCTCACAGCTTATAGCTATCAGCTGTTTTTTGGAGCGGGAGACGGGATTCGAACCCGCGACCCTCAGCTTGGAAGGCTAACGCTCTACCACTGAGCTACTCCCGCGTCTTTTATCTCTCAGCAATCAGCGTTCAGCTTTCAGCAACTACTACTATTTTATATTTGAACTTTCGTTCAAATTCTTTACTGACCGCTGACAGCTTATTGCTGATCGCTGTCTTTCTGGTGGAGAGGGGAGGATTCGAACCTCCGTAGGCGGAGCCAACGGGTTTACAGCCCGTCCCCTTTGGCCACTCGGGTACCTCTCCTTTTAGCTATTAGCCTTTAGCAGTAAGCTGACAGCTTGAAACATTTCCTTTGAGCTAATCGCTAACAGCTTACTGCTGATAGCTTTTAAATGGAGCCGATGAGAGGATTTGAACCCCCGACAGGCTGATTACAAATCAGCTGCTCTACCAGCTGAGCTACATCGGCACCTTACACCTTAAATAATTTAGTTAAATCAACGCAATTATCCTGTCACAGAATAGATACTATAAAAAAAATCCACCTCTTTGGTCAACCAGCAATCATAACATTTATTTTTATTCTTTTTCCAATAGCGAATATTTAACGTATATACAGGGGACCATATTGTAGGGGCAGGTCTTGTGCCTGCCCCTTAAGGGCAACAGCAAGGGTTGCCCCTACATGGATTCCTGCCTTCTTAATAATTATCTATTGGAGGTCTTGGACTGAATTTGTCTACAAGGTGACAACGGACCATATGTCCATTAGAAAGTTCCTTAGGCTCTGGCCATTCAATTTTACACACTTCTTCAGCAACAGGACATCTGGTATGAAAACGGCATCCAGGGGGAGGGGCAAGCGATGATGGGACATCCCCTCTGAGTATTATCGCCTTCTTTTTTTGCCTGGGGTCAGGAAGAAGATTGGCAGATAACAGAGAAATAGTATAAGGATGCAGAGGATTTGAATAGAACTCTCCGGTATCGGCAACCTCGACGATCTCTCCCATATACATCGTAGCTATCCTGTCCGATACATGTTCGACCACCGAAAGATCGTGGGTTATAAAGAGATAAGAAAGATTAAAGTCCTTTTTCAGTTTTGCTAAAAGATTTAAGATCTGGGCCTGGATAGAGACATCCAGCGCTGATACAGGCTCGTCGCAAATAATAAGTTGGGGATTCAGGGACAGTGCCCTTGCAATAGCTATCCGCTGTCGCTGCCCTCCTGAGAATTCGTGTGGATAACGGTTATAATAACCGGCTGACAGACCTACCTTCTCTAACAGGTCTTTAACGATCTCTTTCTTTTTAGGGCCGTCGGCAATTTTATGAGCGCCGATTCCTTCCGCAATTATACTCCCGATGGAAAGCCTGGGGTTCAATGACGAGTAGGGGTCCTGAAATATGATCTGTACATTCTTACGGAACCGCATGAGCTCTTCCCCCCGCAACTTAAATACATCTTCCCCCTCAAAATAGACGTTCCCATCCGTCGGCTTGTCCAGGCGAAGTATGACCCTGCCTGCCGTGGTCTTGCCGCAGCCCGATTCACCAACCAGGCCCAGCGTCTCCCCTGCCTTTATATTAAATGAGATATCATCGACCGCCTTCACCGAGTTGACAACTTTGGAAAATATTCCCCTTGTAATCGGGAAATAC
>JACQXV010000098.1 GCA_016208715.1 Candidatus Woesearchaeota archaeon
TATTATCAAATATAAAATCACGCGTCAAAGACCTATTAACAACAACAGTAGCACCATCAGTCGACTGATTCCTACAAGTAACATTCCAAAAATGCCTCCCAAGAGTAAACGACGTATTCGAAAACATAACCGTATCCGTCCCATTCAAAACACTCGTATTAATCGCTACAACAACACCATCCAAAGTCAAATTACACGTCGCATTATAATTACCAGCACTATCATTCATACCCTGATGAGAAAAAATAAACTGATATGTATTATTAGAAAAATTCGTAAAAGTATAATTAGCAGGAGAACTAAGAGTCACAGCACCAAAAACATACACTACCAACAGAAACAAAATAAGAACTGCAAGAAACAGAACACCCGCAACCCTTTTAAAATTCAATCTCAAATTAGACAACCCTCTTTTTTTTTAAAAAACAAATCCCAAATAATGGCTCAACCCATATAATGGTCAAGATGATAGGCTGAAAAACCCTTACTTGAATGCCTTTGAAACTCTTGGGGCATACTTCTTTATATAGTTTTTGATTTTGAGAAATAAATTGTCAAACTTAGTATATACGCACAGCACATACTATATTATACTGTTTTAGTGTATTGATCTGCCGTAGTGATCTGCCGTCCGGTCCCTGGTCTGGATCGTATGCTCCCCACGTGACGCGGTCTCTCGTGGATGCTTTCCCTGCTCTAAACTGATTTTTGCAACAATCAAATCATGCATTCTCTTCAAAAACTCCAGCCTGTCTTCGATGCGCAACAAGTCGAGATGCCCTTGTAATACGATGTTAAACGCGAATGGGCTTGGAATCACAGTATCAATGGTCTTAACCTCGATCTGCTTTTGTTCCACTTGCTCTATAATCTCTTTGGCATGAGCAATATCCATTAGATCTTCGAGCACCTCCCTTCTCGCTTCTTTTAGAATGGGAAAGTCCTTAGAGATGCGTTTTACTATCGACAAAAGTATCATTGAGCTAACCTGCTGGCGGCCAACGTGCTTGCGCTCACCCTTGTAGCTCCGCAGGATCATGAGTGCTCTGCCAGCGCAATGCCTAAATCTTCTCTGCAGAACTTGAGTTTTGTCAATGGCTATATTGAGTAGCTCTCCAAAGCGCGCGGATTCTAGCATATGGAACACGCGGCTTGCTGGAATGTATTTCTTTGAAGCAAGATAGAATCCATTGTCAGTCACGCCGATCTCCACATCGCGGTGCTGCATCTTCGAGATTGCAAAAGCCACTGCTCGCGACAGGCAATCGTTCACTCGCCTGCCATAGATCGTGTGAAAGATGATGTACTTCTTGTCCTCGCTCAGATAGTTTTCAATAATGATTTTTTTGTGATGGGGAATATCTGAGTATTCATACTGTTCATGCAAGTAATCACAGATTGCCTGTGCGGCATTCTCATCAACGTACAAGTAGTCATGGATGAAAGTCAGGATGTCCTGCCCGCGCATTCCTGACTCAAACTTCTCTTCCATATACCGCCGAAAACGTCCGATCTCAATCGCGAGATCAAAACTGAGCGGAAGCATCTCAGAAAACCATGATGGCACCGTAGGTTTCCTCCCAACGGCAGCAGTTACCTGCGCAACCATGCCGCGCGAGAAGAGAAATTCGTATGTGTTGCCTCCCAGGACAAACACGTCGCCGCGCTTGAGCCGTTCGAGAAAAATCTCGTCAAGAATGCCGATAGGTTGAGCGCCCACCTTTACCGTGATTCCTGTCTGATCTGGAATCGTCCCTATGTTGGTCATGTAGATCACGCGCGCAAGTTTTCCTTTCCGTCCCACGGTTCCTGTTTCTGCATCGCACCATATCTTTGCATAGATGTGCCGATTCTCAAGAGAAGCGAACTCGCCGGCGAGATACTTGATCACTTCAAGAAAATCCTCATACGCGAGTGAACGATAAGAGTAACTTTTGCGTATGAGATCGAACATTTCTGCAAGCCGATATTTTTGTGTAATGCACATCCCATAGACCTGTTGTGCAAGCACGTCAAGACAATTCGAGGGAATGTGGATCCTGTCGATCTTTTTTTCAATTGCGCTCTTGAGCAGCACGGAGCATTCGATCAGATCATCACGGTCAAGCACGATAATCCTGCCTTTTGTCACACTGTGCAGCTGATGCCCGCTTCTCCCTACGCGCTGCAATGCGCGCGCAACAGATTTTGGACTACCCAGCAGAATCACGAGATCGATGTATCCGATGTCAATGCCAAGTTCTAGGCTCGTAGAACATACTACGCACTTCAGCTCGCCTTTGCGCAGACGAGACTCGATCGTGTGTCGGTGCGTCTTGCTCAATGAGCCGTGATGCGCGCCGATAGCCGTTACGCGCTTGATTTGCGTGAAGGGTATTGGGACGTTTTCTTGTGGTGGTGTACTGACAACAGGTTGTGATTGCTCACCAGCAGCATCTTGTAGTTGCACGCCTGCGGTAAAATCGCGCTCATCTTCTTCGAGAAGCAGATCAGTATAGTTGTGTGGAAACCTTTCCTTGAGATGGTGCACAGTGCGCTCTGTCGCCGCGCGGGTGTTGGTGAAAATCAACGTTGTCTTGTGTTCCTGAATCAGTTTATCAATAAGTTCGTACATTTTTTCGTGCATGAACTCGTACGTCGTGTCGATCAGGTTTGGCACGGGGCTGAGCACTTGCAGATCAAGTTCTTTTAGAAACTGTACGTCCGCAACTATGCATTCACGGCCAATGCCTACAAGAAATTGTGCAACATTATCGAGCGGCGCAATAGTTGCTGACAGGCCGATGCGGCATAAACCCGGTGACAAGTGCTGCAGCATTTCAAGGGCCAATGAAAGATGAACGCCGCGCTTATTCTCTGCCAGGGCATGAATTTCGTCTATAATCACCCACTCCACACGCGTCAAATGCTGTCGGAAATTGATCGACTGAAGCAAAATGCCAAGCGATTCTGGTGTTGTGATGAGAATATGAGGTGCATGCTTTATCATTTCAGCGCGCTCTTTTGGTGTCGTGTCGCCGGTGCGTACAGCCACCCGAAGGCCAAGCGAGCGACCGGCAAGAGCCTCGATTTCTGCGAGCGGCACTGTCAGATTATGCTCTATGTCATAATTGAGTGCCTTGAGCGGGCTGATGTAGATACAGTACGTTCGTTCCTCAAGTGCATTACAAAGTGCAAGATCTGTTAATTCATTGAGGATCGAAAGAAATCCGGTCAATGTTTTTGTGGCACCCGTGGGGGCTGAGATCAAGATGTTCTTTCTGCAGTGAATGCTGTACACGCCAAATTTCTGTGGTAGGGAAAGCGACGAGAAGCGGGAGAAAAACCATTGCTTTACAATGGGATTCAGACTTTTGATAATAGTCTCTTCATTATCAGGAACTTTTTTTCTGGTAATGCCTGTGGCTGTTGCTGTTTCGTCCACTGATGTCTCCTTCTTTTCTACGAGATTTTGCGAGAGAGATTTTGCGATAGAGATCAGTGAACATCGTCGAGAGCTCTTTAACCTTTCGTAAGTTTAATAAATGAATCTATGATGAAACCGTGCATGAAACAGCGCGTCGCAAAACGTGTCGCTATTGTCGGAAAATTCAGTCGAGAATTTAACGAATGCCGCGCAGCTGTGAAAAAATCTGGAAATTTTCAAATCGTCTCTTCTCGGCCGGCCGTTGTCATTTCATTCGGTGGAGACGGAACACTTCTCAAAGCCGAAGCTAAATACCCACAAATTCCTAAGCTTACAGTGCGCAAAGCGCACGAGTACGGCGCTCAGAAGACGTGCCAACTATCACAGGTACTGTCTTCGCTTGCACACGATGAGTACTATGATGTTCCATACTCAAAGCTCACGTGCACAGTCTATCATAAAGGAAAAATCATTGCAACTGCTGAAGCTCTCAACGAAATAACGATCAGAAACAAGTTTCTTGGATGCGCACTGCGCTACAGGCTCGCAGTAAAAGAAAAGGCGCCAGATGCGCGCGGTAAAGCACACGAGATCATAGGCGATGGTGTTGTGATTGCAACTCCATTTGGTTCAAGCGGTTATTACTCATCGATCGCGCGACGCACATTCAAACATGGCATTGGCATCGCGCACAATAATCCTTCCAAGAGAATTCCACCGTACGTTGCGCATGAAACTTCTCAAATGCGCGTCAATATCCTTCGTGAAGAAGGACAACTGTGCGCAGATAATCAACGGCGCGTTGTCAAAGTTGTTGCAGGCGACACCATCACGATCGCGGCGGCAAAACGACAAGCACTCGTGCTTCAGAAAACAAAAAAACGGTCGCATGATGCCTTGTTCTGGTATGTGTGAATGCTCTTACGTTCTTGCTTGCATTTGCTTCAAAATAGCGTAAAAAGAGCGTTATCCTATAGAATAAAGATTTGCTACAAAATAAAAAGAATAAAACGAAAGATTCAGTGTAATTTTCTCTCCAACTCACTTACCAACTTACTTAAGCCTTTATCGCTGCCGTGTTTGATTCTAGTATATGCTCCAAGCGCCATTGATGCAACAAATGGAATTCCTATTAAATATGGATGATCAAAACTGTTGTCTGATACATCTACAAATCCTGCAACCAGTGTGCTTGCCGCAACACCAAGGGCAACCCCGTCAGAGAACTCTCTAAATGCGTAATCCAGCAGGCTTGGAATTTTAGGCATTTTATTTCCTCCTCGTTGTAGATCATTGTAGAATGTCATACTTCATAAATCTTTCACTTCTGAAACTACAATTAAGTTAAAAATATAGTATTTTTCAACAACTTTGATAAAAAACTCTCATCAGGCATACTCCGTTTTCGTACCTATTTACTTTCCACTAGAAGACCGGCAATTCCTGTATAATTCATTGGTGTAATCTGTCTTAATTCTTTTTTAACTTCTTCAGAAACATTCAACCCGTCAATAAATGTTCTAAAATCATCCATCGTAATCTTCCTTCCTCTTGTTAACTCGCGCAGTTGTTCGTATGGCATTTCTGCTCCTTCCCTTCGTAGAAGTGTTTGAATCGCTTCTGATATAACTTCTGGATGATTCTCTAATTCCTCTGCAACTTTGTGCTCATTTACCTCGATTTTACTTAAACCTTTTTGTGCCGATTTATATCCAATCAGGCTGTGGCCCAAAGCAACCCCGAAATTTCTTTCGACAGTTGAATCGGATAAATCTCTTTGAAGTCTTGAAACAGGCAATTTAGAAGAAAAATAACCAAATAATGCGTTAGCAATGCCCAAATTTCCTTCGCTATTTTCAAAATCGATTGGATTCACTTTGTGCGGCATTGTTGAAGAACCAATTTCACCTTCAACTGGTTTTTGCTTGACCCAATCATCACTAATATATCTCCACATATCTTGATCAAAACCAATAACAATGGTATTTAATCTGCGTAAATTGTCAAATAACTCCGCATAAGTATCGTGTGGTTCTATCTGTGTTGTTACAAAATTGGGCTCCAATCTTATTCTCCTTCTTTCATTGAATCTTTCGACGAAGTCTCTTGTAAATTCTATCCAGTCTACTTTTGGATAAGAAGCGCGGTGTGCATCGTAATTGCCTGTGGCTCCATTCAATTTGACGAGAATCTTAAAACCAGCTAATTGATCCAGCTGCCTTTTCATTCTCGATGCAAAAACCTTGAATTCCTTGCCGAATGTTGTCGGCGATGCTGGCTGCCCGTGTGTTCTTGCAAGCATCGGAACATCTTTATATCTTTGTGCTAATTCCTCAATTGTTTCATACAATCTTTGTACGCTTGGGAGAACTATCTCTCCCACTCCATTAGACAGCATTAATCCATAAGCCAGATTATTGACGTCTTCAGAAGTCAAAGCAAAATGAATCCAGTCTAAAGAGTCTTCTAAAGAGGTTCTTTTAATCTGTCTCTCATAAAATATTCTATAGCTTTGACATCGTGGTTTGTTGGTTTAACATTTCTATAACCGTTAACTTCGATTGCTTTGACAATTCCGGCATTTTGTGTGGAAATATCGTACAATCTTCTGACAAGCTTCTTTTCTTTTTCAGAGAATTCTCTTAGGCCAATTTGTGGGTGTTCTGATAAAAATATTAAATACTCCCCTTCAACTTTCACTCGGCGCTGGATTAATCCTTTCTCGCTAAATATATCTGCCAATGCTTCTGTATATCTTCTATATCTGCCATCAAGCGGGCTTATCGCTTCTAATCCATCCATGTGTGCGGGGGTTGCCCTTAAATTTATAAACATATCTTTAACGCGCTCAAAAATCTAGTCGCTTAAGAAAACTCGTCATCAATCTTCTTGTAGTACTCGCGTACGCGATCAAGCATCGATGCAAGCATGTACTGTTCAATCTTTTCGCGGAAGATGACACTCACATCGTCAAACTCGGTGATGCGATAGCTATTGCGCACTTTTTCTACCAGAAAGAGATCGCGCAGGCGTTTGATCTGGCGGCGGATATTCGACGACGCTACTCCATGCAACGGCAGGCCGTGTTGTTTGCGTAGTTCAATTACAAGATCACGCACTCTTTCTGAGTTCAGCTGCTGGTTTTCTTTTCGTGCATCAAGCAGGACGTGGAGGATGTCTACAATGATGTCGCGTGAATCTCCTGGCTGCAAGAGCCCTGACGAGAGGCACAGCTTGCGTACGAGTTCTCGCTTGTTGAGATTGCTTGGTTTTTCGTACCGTCGCAGCGTGATTTCAGAGATCGGTGTATCCTTAGATATTTTTAGCATGATGCAATCCCACCCGAAGTACATGCAAAATCCATTGATAATGCTTTGACATTCTCGTTATTGGCAGCATATTTTCATCAACTCGAAGAGAGTATTATCAGAAGCAGTTTATATATCTCATTCAAGGAAGTCCAGTGACCAGTGAATAAAAATAAAGAATAAATCCTATTGTATTTGTTTAGCTAATCACTCTTACAGCGCCGCCACTGACCTGCGAGCGGAGGCAAGACTGTGCAGTTGAATGTTATGACCTCCTCCAACGCCCTAAAGGGCAGGGGTTTAAACCCTCGGCTCGCTATGCTCGCTCTAAACAAATACAAAATAAAGAACAAATCCTATTTAATCACGATCCCGTCATACTGCTTCGCAAACTCTTTTGCGTACTGTAGCTTGGTCTCGCTTTCTGCGTAAATCGTGAACAGTTTATCGTTCTTGCGCACATGTGTCTAATAGCCCCTTTGCGCCGCGACTTATAGTCAAATGAGTGCTTCGCGAGCTTTATCTTTTTATGATCGGTGATCTTCTTCCCTTGCGCTTCGATGATGCGCCGCATTGCTTCCATTGCTTTGCCGCTATCCAGAATATACTCGGCATACCCTCTGGGGTCATCTATGGGTTTTCCGGTAAGTGGCCATAGGCGAAAGATTTCTGAAGCGATATAGACTGCTTTTTTGCGCAGGTCCTGCGGTGCACGCGGGTCATTGCTGAGAAGCCACAGTACATCGCGTGCTTCAAGCGCTGGTCCGATGCCGTTTCCGATCGGCTCACTGCCATCAGTGATTTTGACCTCGATCTTCATGTTAAGGTACTTGCCAAGTTTTTCGAATTGTTTTTTGAGGTGCCGCGCTTCTTTTCGGCTTTCGATCTTTGCGTCAATGCCGACCGGTATGTCGATCATCACATGTGTAGCTGATACGCTGCCTTTCTTTGCCATGATGGAAGCAAGAAGGTTTCCCTCCGCATCGATCGAGAGCGGATGCTCGACATTGATTATATCATCATCAGCAGGAGCCAAATTGACTGCCCCTCCCCACACCATACACGCGCCCGCTTTCTTGATGACCTTCATGATTTCTTTTGTCGTGAGGCTCACGTTCGCGAGCACTTCCATCGTGTCCGCGGTTCCTGCGGGGCTTGTTATTGACCTGCTTGATGTTTTTGGGATGCAGTATCCCGCTGCGGTTAGCATGGGAATCACGACCATTGTGGTCCGGTTGCCGGCAACACCACCGATGCAATGCTTATCGATGACGGGATAGCAGCCAATGTTAAGTACGTCGCCTGTTTTGATCATGGCCTTCGTGAGGGCGACTGTTTCGGGCATGTCAAGGCCTCGCGTGTAGCATCCTGCGACAAAATACGTAATTTCTACATCAGTGAGATTCTTAGAAACAATATCTTTAACAATCGTTTGGATTTGTTCAGGCGTTAGCCGATGGCCGTTGAGTTTTTGTTTGATAAAATGCAATGATTTTGGTTTTCCAGCAAGCCTGATTGATATATCATCGCCATTTTTTGCTCCCAGATCCGCTAGTGTTTCTTCAAAAAGCCCGAGTTTTCCTGCTGGAACCGTCGAATCAGAGTATGCCAAATCAAGGACTGCAACAATTTCTTTGGTGTTTCTCTTGGCATAGAAGCGGTCGCCAACAGCGAGGTTGCGGCGAAATGCCTCTTTGTGGTTCATGAGCACGACGCGGACACCGCCGGTCGCGATGTTCATATCTTTCACTTTGAATTTCATTATTTCTCATCCTGCAATACTGGCTGCCTGCAATACTGGCTGCATATCAGATCTGGCCGCATATCAGATTATATTTTCTTTCTCTTGTTCGTAAATGCGCAGCGATGTGATAAAGAGCGCAAGCAGAAGCGGGCCTATCATAAGCCCGACGAATCCAAACAAGCTGATGCCGCCAAACACGCCCAAGAGTATTATTAATGGATGCATTTTTGCTCTCGTGCTTATAATGTATGGTTTGACAAAATTGTCGATCGATGACACGATAAGCGCTCCGTACAAGAATAATCCTACTCCTTTTGCTACAGTTGAATTGTTCGCGGCGATAACTCCGTTGAAGATCAAGCCGAGCGCTGTCGGCATCCAGACCAGAGCTGCGCCAAGGAACGGGATAAAGGAGGTGAGAATTGTGAGGAGACCGAGAATGAGGGGCGATGTGACTCCAAAAATAAAGTACCCAATAGTCGCGAGTGTTCCTTGGACGATCGCAACGAGAACAGCACCGTATATAGTTGCATAGATTACATCAGAAAACTCCTGGAAGATGTGGTTCTGGTGTTCGACTTTGATAGGCAATGCGCGCTTGAGTGTCATAACCATATCTTTTCCATCGATAAACATGTAGAAAGTTATCATAAGGCCGATGAAGAGATTCAGGAGCACTCTGGGCAGATCAAAGATAAAGTTGGTAGCGGAAGTGATTGCGCTAGTGGCAAGTTTTGAAATAGAGGTCGCAATATGCGTACCGATCTCAAGATCATACTTTTGTGAAAATTCATTCACGGCGGTTATGGCGGTGCATGGGAATGATTGGCGCTCGACGCAGAGGTCTTCGAATGATTGCGTCTTTGCAAAGAATTGCTTACTGCGCAGGTATGCAGCGTACGCGTCTTCCGTAAGCTGGCTTGTGACGATTACTAACGGAACAGAGACGAGGATGATCATTGAAATAATCATGAGCGCTGCTGCAACAGGTGGATGCTTGACTTTACGCAAGATCCATTCGTATACTGGGTACAGCACGTAAACGATTATTCCGGCAACGATGATCGTGCTGATGAATGGCTTGATGATAAGTACAGCAAGCGTCAGCACTCCAAGAAAAAAGAGGATGAACAGATACTTAGAAGTTGGCTTAGGGCGGTGGATTGGTTTTGAGACGGCTGGTTTTGAGACGACTGGCGATTGCTTCATGGTTGGGTCCCGTTTGCTTGTGGCTGCTGCTGCATATATAATGTCGATGCTTGTACAGTTGGCCGCGCCGCCATCTGTGCTGTTCCATACGCAGTGGTTCGTGCTTCTCCCATTTGCGCTCCTCCCATTTGCTGTACTGCTGCTGTCTGCTGTTGTCCTATCCTATACTGTTGTTGCGTGGCTTGATAGTATTGGACGAGCCGCTCGAAGTAGGACTTGATCTGTGTCACGCTAGATATCGGACCGATCTCAAACTCTTTGCTCAGTTTCAAGGATCCTGTGTTGAACATCTTGTCAAAAAGGTTTTGTTTGAGGTCAACTTCTGTAAATTCGTTGAACATGAAGATGTCAGTTTTCTTTCCTTGAAACTCAACACGGTTGGTGTAGAATAGGTACTGATACTTTCCGAAGCGTACGTTGTACATGATGAGTTGAATAACGATCAGAACGAGTAGACACGCAAAGATCAATACATTGATTGCTGCTGGGATACCTGCATGAAAGAGGAGTTTGACGTTGATGTAAATACCTGCATAGAAAATGGCAGACAGGCCAAGAAGCTTGAAAATCCATGGAACGACCAGGCGGTTTGTGTTTGGACGCAACGCGTATTGTGGCAGTTCCATGATAACCTCTTTTGAATACGAAAGTGAACGAAAACCCAAGGAATATGGAAAATATGGAAAATTTCAGAGTCTTTTGATATTTAAATGTGGCGGTGCTTCGGGTCATCGCACCACTCCAAAACTATATAAACACCTAGAAAACACCAAAATTGGTTAAACTGCGCTGTTGCAGTGGGCTCGTAGTATAGTGGCTATTACGTCCCGTTGACGTCGGGAAGGTCACCAGTTCGAATCTGGTCGGGCCCATTCGATAAAAAAAAGGCCAGACGCGCCTCAAGTAAGAATTTTTTCTTTGTCGATCTGTGCGCACTCCAGAAGTTTAGAGCGCTGAAGAGTTTTACGATGGGCGCTGCAGGCGCTATCTTTTGCGCAATATGCACCGTGTTGATTTTTCGCACTGTGCTGATTTTTTCTTTTTGGCTTCACAACCTGCAACCTTTGCTTCCGCTGCTTGTAGACGTTGCAAAAGAGAAGTATATGCCGGGTCTTTTGTCACATCGACTTGTGGAGTGGTGCGCGGTTTTGCGTACTCTGCGATATATTTCTTGATCACCAATTCACAATCAGCTCCGCTGCAGTTGACTTCCTTGATTCCCAATTGCTTTGCTGTGTCACGCGCGATTGCTTCAAGCCTGCTACCGCCAATTGATTGGAACGCTTGGGGATTTCTTTGTACGTAATATGCGATGCTGCCTGTAAGATTCCTGTATGCTTTATTGATCGCTTCAACAGTGGACAAACCAAGCTTTGCAATATCGGTTTTATCCTCGATGCCTGCGCGTGACATGAAGAGACGCAGCTCGAGATACTTATTTAGTGCGTTCACGTGAGATCGATCAAATGCGTCAGGTGTTACGTCAAGTAACAACTGCGTTGTGTACTCTCTAAACTGGCGATTGGTTTCAACATACGCGTCTGCTTCGGCTTTTGACCTGACAACCGCATCGTGAATTTTTGCAGTACTCAGGGATTGAAAATATCCAACACGCGTGTCACGGATGATCATGTTCACCTGCTCCGGTGAGACTTCTTTTGCTTTTACGAGTGGCTCAAGATTTTGGTGCATTTCTCTGCGCATGGCAGAGCGATTACTTTCAACCACCGGGTATATTGAGGCGACTCCACCAACCGCGCATGCGAGTGCAGTTGCATTGACAAGAAGAAGTGTGTTGCGCCGGCTACGGCATTGCACTTTCCGAAGTGCAGATACTTCCAAACGAAGACTCATGAGTTGAAGACTTGTCAGTTCGTCAGATTGTCTCTGCGCGACATTGTGCGCTGTCTCGCCGCGGTTTTCTCCATTACTTACATCGTCTGCAGTTGGAAGCTGCGAATCATCAACTGCTCCCGGACATTCTTCCTTGGAATCTTCATTCATAATAAACATTCCTCCACAAATTTTGGATTGTCATAAAAATCCGCCGAAAGCGCCCTACATCGGGCTAAAGCCCGAGGCTTGACGGGCACTTTCTTTGACTGCGGATTTTTAGGACGCCAAAAAAGAGCCAACGCCCTAAAGGGCGGGGCTATCTTTTTTGAGCGTTTGTATTTGT
Organism: Candidatus Woesearchaeota archaeon; assembly: GCA_016208715.1. Lineage (GTDB taxonomy): Archaea > Nanobdellota > Nanobdellia > Woesearchaeales > UBA11576 > JACQX01. The sequence goes on from JACQXV010000098.1 coordinate 11,847, forward strand.
TGAGCACGCCGCCACCGACCTGCGAACTGGCGACAAACCACATCGAGTTCACTATTCTAGTTTATTTACTCGCCTTAACATACTCAGCGAGCGTTGCGGCGACGCGGCTATGAGAGTAGCTAAGCAATGAGAGTAGCTAAACAAATACCATTATATAAATATTGCTCCAATTGAGTATTTAACAGTAGTTAAGAACAGTAGTTAAAGAAGCAGTAAACCGAAGGCGTTGTGTGAAATCATTAATGTTCTTTTCAATACTTTTAAAAGTGACCTGAAATCTCGAACAAGAACGCAAGCCACAACGCCCCCTTGGCTCAGTGGTAGAGCGTGTCCTTGGTAGCGCACATCCGGATGGGATTGCGGACAAAGAGGACAAGGTCCGGGGTTCAATTCCCCGAGGGGGCTTTTGAATTTGATTCCACACCCAAGGTTTGTAGATGTCATTAAAAGAAATAGAAGAAACCGTAGATAGAATCAAATGCGATGTTGAGGAACTAAAAGCAAGGCCGTTGTCTACATCGCGGCCGGTTCTCTACCTCATTGCCGGCGTAGCGATGTTCTCATCATGCAGCACCTGTGTAACAGCTGATAAACTCCTCAAAAACCAGCAGGAAATGCTGAAGCTGCACGAACGAAACGTTTTAGGAGGTCCCGCACCTGAAAAGTTCTACGAAATCAACGGGCATCACGCGTACATCGAAATCGATGGCCAACCGGTTGAAAACTATAATGGAGCACAAAAGTAAATTATCGCTAATTAAGATTCTCCTCATGTCAGGCGTTATTGAAAAGCTCGACCAGCACAGTCAGCACCACCGCCTTTCTGCGAGAGATAGAAACTAAAACAGCGATGCTGACAGGGGGGACGCCCCCAGCGGCTGTCAATCCGCTGGCACTCGATCTCAAGTCCGACTTCCACTTCGTTTCAGTCGGACGACGAAGGCGGCTTCGCCTGCAGGTGAATGCCGCCTGAAGGTGCCAGCTGACTTTTCAGCTGCGGGGGATGTCAGCCGTCGCTGGTAGTATGACTATCACGAGCCAGGCGTGGTGCTGATTGAGCGAAGACGCGCGCAGCGCGTCTGAGCGGTGCTGGTCAAACATTCTACTTCAGAGCTTTTCAATAACGCCGAGTAGTAGCGTTATTGAAAAGCGGTATTTTAGTGGGTTTCTCTACTTCGGTTTTTGTTCAGAAAATAGTGGGGTGGGGAATTTGCAGAAAAACCGGCAGAGAACCGATCGAATCTTGTGAATCGCCTTAACTGCCGAAAAAATTTATAAGATACCCCGCGTGTTAGCACGAGTCTGTGATGAAGTTATTCCCGGCTGACTCATGATGAAGGAAAGTAACTGCTGAGACGCCTTATTTCATTGGCGAATCTCTGTAGCGAGAGAATCACTGCCAACGAATTCTTCGACACAGTTTGTATTTGTTTAGCTACTCACATCGCAGCGTCGCCACGACGCTCGCTGTGTAAGTTAAGCCGCTTACCGAACCGAGAATCGTGCGAGACGATGTGAAAACAGTTAGCTCGCAGGTCGGTGGCGAAGCTGCTAAACAAATACCACATTTTTAATGTTCTTTTTTGAATTTTTTGGTGCACGTCTCTGAACAAAACCACAACAGTTTTCCAGCAATTTTGCGCTCGACGGTAGAGCCGCGTGATAGAATAACACCGCAGCCAGCGCACTTCGCATGCTGTCCTCCCTTTTCTGCTCCATCCATGAATCCCGCTTCCCACGGCGAAAGCTCATCGTCCTCAACGAGCACATCACGGCTTACGCGATCGTAAACGTCCTTTTCTTTGATTCCCAACTGAAGTTTTTCACGCAACTTGTCTGCAATCTTTGTCCGACGAGTAAATTGTTTCATATCATCACCTGTCTACCATTTCTTTACAATTCTTCAGGACAGAACATCTTTGGCATGCTCTGTTTTGTTTTTAACAGAAAATTGCTCCTGAAGACGGTTTACAAACTTATGAGCCTGATGAATCGGTTCAGGCAACTTATGGCCTATTAAACATTTCTGCACAATCTCGACTGCGGATTTGAGCGACACGCGATGGCCGGAACTTACGTAAATCGGTTTTGCATATTCCTTAGTCTTCAGTAACATTCCCCGTAATTCATTTTCAACATATATCTTTTCATCACGAACTTCACCAACGAGAAGGTTCGTACTAACGCCAATCGTAGGAACGTCCAGCAGAATTCCCAGGTGAGATGCCATTCCGATACGACGTTCGTGAAGAATTCCATGAGCATCGCATAAAAGCACGTCGGGTTTTTCTTTGAGCTTGCGGAATGCCTCAACCACCGCGGGCGCTTCACGATAGCCGCGAAAACCAGGAACGTACGGAATTGGCGCGTCGGCTACCCCATATTTCTTCTCAATAATTTCGAGTGCAGGAAAACTCAGCACCACAACAGCGCTAATAACCTGATTTCCTATAAATGCTTGATCGCATCCAGCGATACGCTTGATTTCTGAGAATTCATCTTTTGTGATGACCTTTTTTGCGAGTCGGATCTGCTCTTTTTTAAGCTCATTTATGCGCATTAACAAACCTCTTTTTGACTTCTAAACGCATGCGTCTCTCTTATTTTTTATTTATTAAACCTTTCGTTGCCTTTAAATGCGCTGAAATTCCACCAGTCGTTTGAGTTATGCTCAAACTTATGAACATCGGTGAGTATGTATAACTGGGTGCCGGTCGCGAGCTTTCGACTGTCAGAATTCCACTCGTGTCTTTAGGAGTCCTCTCACAACTCACTTTTTACTCCACCTGATAAAAAAGTTGGGCTCCTTACCATTGCACTGTTGGGGGTGGTTTAGAAATTGACCGGATAAGGAGCCCGATTGATTATGCTTGTGTAATCACCTTTCCATGCGCTTGAGTTCTTCAAGCCATAAAGCACCAATTGCTATAAGGGAAGCGTTAAATCGATCAGATGGCGTGTACTTTTTTTTGTATAGATCATAGTCGATCAATCCCATCGATTTCAGCGGTGTTAAGACACGGTCATAAAATTGACGCCGATTATAAGAGATTGCGATGTGCTTTGACTTGCTTGCATCTTTCTTGTCCCGTACTTCTATTGTTGTTCCGGCATGAAGTGTTTTGACAAACATAGACATCTCGGTTTTTCCTAAGCTGCCCCCACTTCGCTTGATCTCGTGAAGCAACATTCGCGCCGCAATCGCCTGCTGATCAGTTGCGAACACGATATCAAAGACATCATTAGGAAGGTGAAACTGATCAAACAATATAACCATGGCGGTTAACCCAAAAGCGTCTTCGCTCTTGAAAAGAACAAACCACTATATAAATGTTCTTTTTTTTATACTGGTATATGAAAATAGTATACTAGTATAGTAAATAAGTTCTTTTTTGTCTTTCAATGCGCTAAAATTCCACCAGTCGTTTGGACTCTATGATCAACCTACGAACGTCGGTGAGTTGTGGGACTACGGTAATGGCGAGCTTTTGAGAAATCCATTTTTGCGTCTCACTACAATGCAGTGAGCTCACTGAAAACTAACGAGCTGACAGTTCGTAGAATTCCCGGATACGATCAAGGTAAAGCAGAGTGACCTTCAAATTCCAATCAGCCGGGAAGTACTTGATGTAATTGTTCCAAGTATACCGCTCATCCAAGAAAATGATGACTCCCCTATCATACTCGCTGCGAATGCATCTGCCGGCACTCTGGATGCACTTTGAAAACGCTGGACCGACATACCCATACTCCCAGCCCTTGCTAAACTTCTGGTCATAATACTCAATGAGTTTTTTTGTATCAAGAGTCGGCTGCAGCAGTGGAAGCCCCACGATTACAACGCAGTTGAGCAGATTTCCAGGAAGATCTATGCCTTCGCCATAGCTTCCGCTAACCACTCCCAGAAGTACTGCCCCAACCCGTTCATATGACTTAAAACGTTCAAGAAACTCGCTTTTTTCCTCTTTTGTCATGTCTGGATCTTCTACAAAGGTTGTCTTTCTGCATAACGGGGAAAAAAACCGATTTACTTCGTTACGAACATAGTAGCTCGGGAAAAAAAAGACGCAGTTGCCCGGTACGGCGTTGCCGATCTCTGCACATATCTGGGCAATACTTTGGAACTGTTCAGGATTTCGCTCCGCAAATCGCGTTGTTGTCTTTGGGATAATGAGTGTTAGCTTGTTCTTTTCCGGAAACGAGTTCGGATAAGTCTTTTCAACAGTATCGTCTGGAAATCCAAGAATGTCCCGGTACATTGCCGTTGGTGTGAGCGTTCCTGACATCATGATTGTGCAGTAAGTCTGTTCAATAATGTCTTTTGTCAGCAGTGAGGGGTCGAGGCAGCAGTAAGTAAGCGTGATCATCGATTCCCTCCTAAGCGCCTTGCGGCTCATAAAACGCACAAAACCAGCATCATCGCCTTCCCAATTCTTCAAAAATCGGGCCATACTCAACAATGACGAAGGCTCGCTACCCGGTCCTTTCCAATGACTCGCCTCCTCAAGTTCGTCGATTAATGTCTGGTAGTTCTTTTTCTTGACAATCTTTGCTATGAACTCATCTTTGTCGACCAGTTTTTGCTCCCCCTCGTGAAGATCTTGACTCAATTCATTGAGTGCATCTTGAATAATCAGAACCGAGTCAAGTATGTCTTGCCTGCCCGCCTTTTTTGCCTCGCTGATGGAACGCCTTATGTTGAATGTCGACAGCGCGTGTGTCAAGAGCGAGCGCGTGCGCCCAGGTAAATTATGGCCTTCGTCGACGATAACAATACAGTCTTCAAGCTTTAACTGTGCACGCTTAAAGAGCGCGTCACGGACACTGTGATTAAAGATGTAATAGTAGTCGGCTACAATCACTTGGGCTGATCCTGCAAGCGCCGTCGCCATTTCATATGTGCAAAGTCCACGGTTACTACAAACTTTACGTAATCTCTCTACGTGGCACGGACTTTGTGATCGGAGTTCACTAAGAGCGGCTTGTGCCTCCACCGTTAATTTTTGTCCTTGCTTCGTCTTGACGTAGTACTCGCACGCGCTTTCCTCTCGCTGTTTTTTGCAGAATTCACTAAACTCGCTGCTGTGCAGCACATCAACACCCGGGTACGAACACATCCACTTTTTTCCGATCAGATCGACTGCAGAAATCTCACAACCTGTTCGTTGTTTTATATCTGTAAGAGTCTTTATCGCGATTAAATGCTGGGTGTGTCGGGATGTCAAAAAGAAGATTGTTTTATTGTGCTTGAAGCAATACTCTAAAGCGGGCGCAAGGGTCGCCGCAGTCTTACCAAGTCCCGTCGGCGCATGGACGATCAGGTGTCTTTTGTGTTCCAATGCGCCTTTGACGTCGTTGATGAAATCCTGCTGGATAGCGCGAATCTGGGAATAGGGGAAGAAATCAGTCATGCCCGAAATTATTTTTTGGTCATTAAAAAACTTACTCTTATCGCGGCTCCATCCTAAATCTCGCTCACGCTCGGCCGCTGTACCGCTCGCTGTTGAGATTTGAGGCAACGCAAACCTTCTCGGTTTGTTGGTCTTTTTGCTTCGCAAAAAGGCAATCTTGAAGTCTAGATGCTATTTAAGGTCATTAATCGCTTCAGCTCGTAGGATGGCAACGGTACAATTCGAGACGGAGCAGGGCATAGGAAAACTATATAAATGACGTTGCATTGTTTATGTTGCAACACAGATAACATAATATCTATATTAATATCTATATTTTAGTTGGCAGTTTTGGGGATGGGTTCAATGAAGAAGGAAATGAAAAAAGATGAAGTATTCAACATCTTCTTCCGAGAGAAACCTGCAATGCTGCTTGTCACTCTCAATGCCTCAAAATCAGAAATGTACGCTTCTTCGCTCGCAAAACAAGTTGACTGCACCTATTCACATGTTGTTAAGATTCTCCAGCAGATGGAGTACGCGGGTCTCGTTCTTTTTGATAAACAGGGAAGGCTTAAGCTCCTCACGCTGACAAAAAAAGGTCAGGAAGTCGCGGAAAGCATTGAGAAAATACGAAGTATTCTTTAATCGCCAGCCCATTACTCGACCTAGTTTGCTCTGTCCGGAATTTCGCTTTCAGCAGCCGCTGCACATCTCGCTGTGAATGTGCTGGTCATATTGTCGCCGAGAGGGATGTTTAAGCAGCCTGTTTATCGTTAGTTCGCAGGGTGGCAGCGGCACAATTCCGGACAGAGTCGCCTAAGCCAATATAAAGAAAAAGGCCTACTCAAGATAGGTTGTAGCTCTCTTTGGATCATACTTCCAGTCCAACGCTAGCTTATTTGACTCTTTGTAGTACCTGATAAGGCGCTTGATCTTTGACTCGGTGAGTGTCAGCCCCAAACGCGCTGGCTGGTCGAGCTTGTTGCCCTCCAGGTGTCTCCGGATGGCGGTTGCCTTCCTGATCAGTGCTCGGAGGTCATCAGGCAACTCAGGACCCATATTCTTCTCCTGAAGGATTTGAGTGATCTTCTTGTGCGTGATGTTGCGCACGTCAGGAATACCGTATGTGTCACGTAAGTATAGACCAATTTGGCTTGCCGTGCGTCCCTCCTTCGCAAACTTAGCAATCAATAGTTCAATCTCCTTCGGTGTATATCGAACCCAAGAAGGCTGAGTCTTCTTGATGGGTTTTTTAGAACCGCTTTTCCCCTTTGCTCCAGAGTGCATTCGTGCCATGTTGTTAGATCCTCAACTTTCTTTTGTTTTGCATTATCAGTACATTATCAAGAAGGAGCATCCTCGTTCATCTCCAGCATAAACAAGCCCGTTGAACCTGTCTATCTCTTGATAAATAACGGAACTAAGATTACATTTATAAATCTTTTTGTTCTTTTAATGTTAGAAGTTCCAAAGAGGTGCATTCATGAAACGTGTGATTCTTATTGTTTTTGTTGTCGTGCTCGCGTTTGTTGTCCTAGGCTGTAAAAAGGTTGTCTACGTCTGTGCAAATGGGATTGAAACTGACGACAAAAACGAGTGTCCATACAACAAGATTGCTAGTGTAAAGCAAAAGGACGCAGAAAAATATGCAACAAATTACGTCGGAGCATTTGTGAATGCAAAAGGTGGAAAAAGTACGCTCGTTAGCTCATACACTGCAAAAGGCGATTTCTATGCTTCCTTTGTTGTCTCACCAAAAGATCAACCGGCATTCGAGACAACTGTGCGCGTGGATGGAGTTACGGCGCAAGTGAACTGTACACAGAGTTGTCAGTATGCGCAGTGATGCTTTTGTAAATTTTTTGTATATCTTGTATATCATACTGGTTGATTATAATAGAACGGATTATAATAGTTTAATGCGCTGAAATTTTGTCGGCCTGGGACGGGCTGTGCTAGCAAGCTTTTACAGAAAATATAGCCCCGCCCGGATTCTAACCGAGGTCCGCGGATTTCTCCAACAAGCTAAGTAAATGTACATAGCTTATTGCCAAAGTCCGAGATGATTGGCCACTACACTACGGGGCTGAATAGGCGCATTCGAGAAGAGGTTTCTATTTAAAGGTATTGGCGTGGAGGGCTCTGTCCCGAATCTCGCTTACGGTCGGCCGCTGCACCGCTCGCTGTGGAGGTTTGAAGCGATGTTGTCGCCGAGAGGATGTCTAACACAATGTAAATCGTTTCAGCTCGCAGGTCGGTAGCAACGCGGCTAAACAAATATGGTTATCTTATTTCTTCAACAATGACAATGCTTCTTCCTCTACAAAATGCAGTTTTCCTGGGATGACCAAACAGTGCGGAGGATCGCCAAAATCTTTCTTAAGCAATGCGTTGGCAGTGCCTGCAAAAAGTATTTGCCGCGGGCTCCCAAGTCGAGCACAGCCTACACAGAGGGTGTCAGAAGTAAAAATGTTTTCCTTCCGTCGTTTTTCAACAGCAAGTAACTGGTTGATCGCTTCGCGTACAGTCATGCACCGCCGTTGTTGGTTTTCGCGCCCAACGTTCGCTCGTGTTTGTTTTAGAGTATCCTGTGTTGCGAGATCCGCATCTGAAATGGATGCAATGTCAAGTAAACACAGCGTGTGCACGCCACTTGCCATATTTTGTTTGATCACATCGTAGTACGTTTCAACCTGCTGGTTTTTCCTGGGAAAAACAATTGAAGTCGTTTTGCCGAATTTGTACAGCTCAAGGCCGGCATCTCCAATGGCGGTCAATATGGATGCATTGTGGACGATTGTTACGGGAACACGCCGCTTGTGGGCATCTATAAGAAACTGTGTGTGCGTTGTCGCGCTCATCGGATCGCCGACGACAAGAATCGCGACATCGTGATCCTTTGCTTCTTTCACGATATTTTCGCTGCCATTTTCGACCAGTTCCCGATCGGCGACAAGGACTTTTCGTCCATACAGCTTTTCCAGAGCCTCTACGTCGCACTGCAAAAGCGAGGTGTAGTATTCCAGATAGACCTTATCAGCGGCCTTTACGAATCCCAAGCCACGTAAAGTTATGTCTTTCTCGTCGAAGAGACCTAACCCGATCAGGTAGAGTGCCATATGTTTGAAAATCTGGAGTCCTTTTTACATATTGTGGTAACAGTCAGAGCCGGCGTGAAAACAAAGACAAAATTGTTTGACACATAAATTGTATACTGATATACAAAATTCTATCCTAGAAGTGCATTTAGCCTACTTATTGAAATATTCGCGGGATCAGCAGCACTTTAACACAAAAGACGTTCAAACGGCTTTAAAATGCAAAAAACGATCTTAAAACTGTCAAATGTACCATTTTTTCAAATTCAGAAAGCTTAAATATGAGTTATGTCAATTCAGGGAACAAATTAAACATGAGCTAAAAACTCATATTTAAAGGTTTGACAAGAGGCCTAACAAATCAAAAAGAGGGAGAACTAAAAAGATAAAAAAGATGAAAGGGGGTAGCCAACATGGATTTTTTGGTGCAGAACGCATTAAAGACAGGTGAACAGAACCAGCCCGAAATCGAGGTTGGACAAGCCAACATCAAAGTCATCGGTGTCGGCGGAGCCGGTAATAATATGGTCAACTGGCTCTATAAAAAAGGCATCCAGGGTGCGGAGATCATTGCATGCAACACAGATCTTCAACACCTCAACATCACGGATGCAGATCGCAAATTTCTTCTCGGTCAGGAATTGACCCGCGGTCTTGGATGCGGCGGATTTCCCAACAAAGGGCAAGAAGCCGCTAAAGAGAGCCTTCAGAGAATCAAGGAAGCGCTAAAGGATTCTGACATGGTCTTTGTCTGTGCTGGAATGGGTGGAGGAACCGGAACTGGTGCGGCCCCTGTTGTCGCGCAAGTCGCAAAAGAAGCAGGCGCAATTGTGATTGGAACCGTCACCATGCCATTCAAGATCGAGCGAGCACGCGTCGACAAGGCGGAATTTGGACTACAGCAGCTTCGACAAGTTTCTGACACCGTCATCGTGATCGACAACAACAGACTCGTGAACATTGCAGGAAATCTTCCAGTACAACAGGCATTTGCCGTTGCAAACGAGTTGATTTCGACGATGATCAAGGGAATCGTTGAGACGATTGCAATCCCAAGCTTAGTCAACCTTGACTACGCAGATGTGAAAGCTATCATGACCGATGGCGGCGTTGCAGCGATTGGCGTTGGAGCATCTGACACTGCAAACCGCGTTGATGAAGCAGTGCGCGGAGCGCTTTCAAACCCGCTCCTCGATATAAGCTATCAAGGTGCGACAGGAGCTATCATACACGTGCATGGCGGACCCGACCTGACCCTTGATGAAATTTCGCGCATCGGCGAACTCGTCACGGAATCGATGGACCAAGATGCGAACGTTATTTGGGGAGCTCGCGTCACTGATGACATGAAAGGAAAGATCACCGTCATGACCATCATCACAGGAGTCCAGTCGCCCTGGATCTTGGGCAAGTCTGACCCTAAGAGACCGAGTCCAATGGCAAGACACCTTAGCAGTGAGCTTGGAATTGACTTAGTGCACTAAAAGCTCTTAGAAATTTTTTAATTTTCATCTTTTTCTATTATTTATTTTTATATTCATTTATTATTTACGGTTCTTCCCTTATTTTGAGGGAAGTCACTAGCGGCATGCTCGCCCCTTCGGGCTCGTGTTGCTCGCATATGAAGCGAGCTTTTGACTCAGCGAATTCTACCAGCCCACGACTGGTGGAATTTCAGCGCATTTAATGACGCCGGGTGATGATGATTAATATCTACGTATGCGGCAATCCGCTAGTAAAAGATGATAGTCTGCCGTTACGAATCCTGTCAACGATGCGAAAAAAGAATCCTAATGTGGCTTTCATCGAGTTCGATCCGACTGAGGACTTGCCGTGCGAGAAGGAGTTTGTCTGCATAGACACGGTCATCAATGCCAAAGATGTACTGCTGTTGACGGACATTGACACTTTTGTTGCGACAAAGGCATTGTCATTGCATGATTTTGATTTGGGTCTTAATCTGAAACTTGCTAAAAAGATGGGCTGGTTGAAAGAGGTGAAGATCATCGGTGTTCCGCCGAGGATGCCTGCTGAAGAAGCGGTTGAGAAGATAGGTAAGATTATTGCCAGTTTAGCATTTGGTTAGCTACTTAAATCGCAGCGTCGCCACGATGCTCGCGGTCAGCTGAAAAGTCAGCTGGCACCTTCAGGCGACATTCGACTTCGTCGAAGTCGCATTCGACTATCTAATTTAGATGAAGTTTGAATTATAGCGAGTTCAGTAAATATTGGAACTTTAAGTGTACTGCATTGAGTGTCTTTGTTGACTGAACTCGCTTATTTGCAAATCGATTTAAATGTTCATATATTTAGTACGTGGAAAGCTTCGTCGGTAAGCGAACTTCACCACATATGTACGACCAGCACCGCTCAGACGCGCTGCGCGCATCTTCGCTCAATTTCCGCCACAGCCAGCTCGTGAGTGGATGTCGTTTGTTGATGGCTGACATCCCCATAAGGGAATGCTTCCCTTATCAACCCACCTCG
>JACQXV010000099.1 GCA_016208715.1 Candidatus Woesearchaeota archaeon
CGAATGCCGCCTGAAGGTGCCAGCTGACTTTTCAGCTGCGGGGGATGTCAGCCGTCGCTGGTAGTATGACTATCACGAGCCAGGCGTGGTGCTGATTGAGCGAAGACGCGCGCAACGCGGCTGAGCGGTGCTGGTCAAACAGTCTACTTCAGAGCTTTTCAATAACGCCTCATGTCATCGATAAATAGTTAGGGCACGACGTACAGAATAATTAAAATTATATACCTCAAGCGCACAGCGAGCGTATGAAAGCGCATCCTCTTCTGTACACTGCCCTGACCGCAGCAATTGTCGCCTGTGCACCCGCACCCCGGCCGCACTACCCGAAAAGTCAAGATCCACAGGACCCTCTACCTGCATTGGCATCAGAAGCGCTTCATCGCGTGCAGACGGCGGGAGGAGAGATTTCTGTACAGGAAGAGTTCGGATTTCAGTATGTTGCGCGTGCAAGGGATCTCAATCATGATGTGCGCGCTGATTTTTCATGCTCTCTGACTCACTTTTATTCGGAATATTCGTTCATTGCAGAGGATACTTCTCCCGTCGGATCATTGGACGGGGCAAGAAGATGCTTAAAATTTGGCAAGAAAAAATGTGCGATACTCGACACCAAAGATCCCGATGTACGTTCGCTCTATACGTTCTGCCTCGAGTATGCTGCGGGAAATGTACAAATGCCCTGGCATATCAAAAACCTTCCGGCACTCTCGGCAATCGAAAAGAAAAAAGACCTTGCACAGCCAGCGCCACTACAAGAAATCGTTAGCGGCCTATACGCAGATATCAGGGACAATCATCTCGATTATGTTGATCTCGGAAGCTATAGTCTGATACTAGAGAAAGTCGTCGTGGAAGGGAAACGGGCAGTGGCACTTCAGCTATCACGCAATATCGGTCGCCCCCTGCTCTTTATTGACACAGAGCCGTTTGGCCAATCTGACAAATTTTATCAGTGTAGGGTGTGGGATGATCTGTGGTTTCTGCTGATGACTCCGCTCCTATGCAATAAAGGAAGAACACCGTCGCAAGAAGCTCATGTCATGTACGATCAAGCCATGCGCGCAGCTGCAGAGCACTATTATGACAGAGGTAAGCAGGGAAACTACAAGTTTGAGTTCAACAAGAATTTTGACAGTACTTTCGATCTTCTTTACCCGTCCGTGCAATGAACCACCGAATCATGTGCTTCCAGGTATCCACATTCGTCAGATGAGGAAGCTTCCACGTGAGGTCTGAACAAACCGCGTGTACAAACCCGCAGCACAACACGTATTTTTTTCGTACTCGTAAGCAAATATTTATATAGAAAGAAATGCAGATTCTATTGACGGTATGAAACAACTCAGTACCGGCGCAACTTTTGCAACTGAATTCTACAATTGTAAACCTAAACACAGTCACACATATGATGAAAGTCTGCGCGTTGATCGCATTCTGCCGTACATTCCCTGGCAGATAATCGACATCCACGATGATCGGGCTCTAGAAAACATCATCCGCCGCTCTCGCATTGAAGACGAGCGTGTACGACGCAGATATCCCGTGCACACTCCAACATACGACGCTCCATTTATTCCTCCACAAAAACACAAACGGGCACCAGAACTGCCAAGACCGCGCGTGTATATCGACAATCCGTGAATGGCGGGATCATCAAAGCGGCATCTCTATCGTAAATGTTGTTCCACGCCCAACTTCTGAATCAACACTGACTCTTCCACCATGTAGGTTTACAAGATGCTTGACTACTGCGAGACCTAATCCTGTCCCGCCCTGCTTACGCGTCATGAAATCATCCGCTTGATAGAATTTGTCAAACAGGTGCTGAATCTTGTCGGGTGGAACTCCGCCACCGGTATCCGCGATGATGAATTTCCAGAGCATTCCTTCCTTGCAAGCTGAGATGCTGATTGATCCCTTGGGCGGTGTAAATTTTATTGAATTATTAAATAGATTAATGAAGATTTGAGCAAATTTCTCTTCATCCACCAATACAACAAAATCTCTTGGAACATCAATCTTGACGAAGATTCCCTTGTCTTTTGCTGTTGAAAGATAGAGGGGATTTGTGACGAGCGCGTGGATATTGACGGCAGTGCAGGTAATCTCGATTTTGCCGGCTTCGAGTTTTGAGAGATCGAGGACGTTGTTGATGAGTTTGTTGAGCCGTTCGTTCTCAGTATTTACGACAGACAGCGCTTTTTTTTGTTTTGGCAATAGCGTGCCAAGTTTACCGTCTAGGAGGAGCGAAGTGTACAGCTTCATCGAAGTCAGCGGTGTGCGAAGCTCGTGTGAAACGACGGAGACAAACTCGTCTTTGAGCCTGCTGACCTCTTTTTCGTGAAGATATCGTTTTTGGGTTGCGCGCAGTTCCTCTTTGAGAAATGCTTTATCGACAAGCTTAAGATACACGACGCGCGTGAAGAGGAGAACTGCAAGGATAGGAAACGGGTGGGAAGCAACTTGAAGCGATGTATTTGTTCCATCGTACAGTAGGATGTTAAAGAGTTTTAGGAGAGGAGTTATGGCGAATACCATGAAAGCAAGCACGATGTTGGCGCTATACGGAATACGCTTCAGGCTTCCAAAATATACAAGATAGACAAAGTATGCGAGAATTACTATTTGTGAAACCGAGGAGCCGATCTGTAAGAGACCCGCATAGTCTTCAGGCATGAAAGCATCGCGCACAAAGAACAACGCCAGGGAAATTGAAAGCGACACGAAACCCAGCGCAAGAACGCGCTGTTTGAGGAACGGGATTAACTGCCGCGAGTGTTGAAGAATTGCAGGCGTAGCAAATGCCGCGGCAACAAAAAAGACTGCAATGATTTCAGTTGAACCCTTAAACAAGCTTAGACTAAGCCGCGGCACAGCCGCCGCAACACCGAAAACAGCTGGTGATGAAAGAAGAATTATGATACTGCGTTGTAATGCAAGCAGTCCGAATGCGAACACGAGAAATTTGTATTCCTTTTTCTTCGTGTGCCTCCATTCAGACGCCACCATGTACGCGATGATTACAAAAACAAGAAGTTCTATGGAGCGTTTGAAAAGATCGCCGGCCGGGGTCCCTAAAAAAAAGAAGAAACTGTGCAGCGTATCGTTGAAGAACATGGTTTCACAGCGGGTTTGCTGAAAGTAAGTAGGCGTGTTCAGGAAAGAAGTTTCTTTACCTGCGCAACTAACTGCTGCGGCTCAAACGGTTTTGTAAGATAGGCGTCTGTTCCAACCATTGCCCCTTTGGTCCTGTCCACTTGCTGGCCCATTGCAGTGACCATCAAGATCTTTATGTGTGCGAGCTGCGGATCCTGCCGTATTGTAAAGCATACATCATAGCCTCCTCGATATGGAAGCATCAAGTCAAGAACGATAAGATCTGGTTTAAATTTTCGTGCCTTGGCAAGTCCTTCAGTTCCGTCAAATGCATACGAGACGTCGTAATCATCACCAAGGATCATTCCTTCTGCCTCAGCAATGTTTCGCTCATCTTCAATGATGAGAACCTTCTTTTTGGTGTACTTTTTTGCCACGCTTCACACCCCTATGATTAATTATACGAAATATATTTGTAATATATTTGTTTAATATTTGTTTAGCAGCGTCGGCACCGACCTGCGAACTATCGGTTCTTACAGCGTCTCGCACGATTCTCGGTTCGGTAAGCGGCTTAACTTACACAGCGAGCGTCGTGGCGACGCTGCGATGTGAGTAGC
>JACQXV010000100.1 GCA_016208715.1 Candidatus Woesearchaeota archaeon
TAAATAAATGTACTGTAGAGTCTCTGTCCAGAATCTGCCGCTGTCACCCTGCGAGCTGAAACGATTTACCTTGTATTTTAGGTTGTGTTAGACATCCTGTGAGACATTCTCTGGTCGACAACATCGCTTCAAACCTCCACGGCGAGCGGTGCAGCGACCGAGCGCAAGCGAGATTCGGGACAGAGCCTACTGTAGAGCTGTGCGCGGGGTTCTTGTCTTCTTAACTGTTTTTGGTTCTATGTTTTAGCGTGTTCCTGCCAAACTAGGTTTAATTACCGAAAAATTACATGAAAAGAGAAACATTTATATATATTATTTCTATTTAAAAGTGATAACATCGGGGTGTTTTGAATGAGTAGTAATAATATATACTCTGGCGCTATCTTGACGCTCATCGTTCTTCTCGCTTCTGTTGGCTTTGCAACTGCGTTAAGCGAAGATTTTACTGCAGTCTCGCCTCAAACCGCTATCAGCTTGTGCGCGTGCGACCTTGCCACCAGCAGCATCGCGGTCCTCAACACAGGAGAAACCACCAGCGTTTATTCACTTTCTCAGGAAGGCTCTGCCTCGGGTTGGTCAACGGCCGCTCCTGAAACGTTTATCCTTGAGCGCGGTGAGAAAAAAACAATTACTCAATTCGTTGACGTTCCCTGCAACGCGCGCGGCGACTACACTCTCACTACCAAGATAACCACCCTTTTCGACTTACGCAAAGACCTTACGCAGACGGCGCACGTCAAGAACTGCCCAAATGTCGAAATCACTCCAATCGGCAGCGCCACCTTTGAAACCTGCCCGTGCTCGCCCGGACAATACCAGTTTGAGATCAAAAACACCAGGGGGCACACAGAAACCTACAAGATATACGTCAGCATGCCAGCAGACATCAACGCCAATTCCGTCACGCTCAGCGATGATGTCCTCGTTCTCAATCCAAACGAACGCAAAACAGTCTACGTCTTCACCAACCTCGACTGCGGCAGCTATGGAAACAAAACATTCTCCCTTAACGTACTTGCAACAGGAAGCCAGATACTTGGACAAGCGTCCTTCGGAGCACGCATTGTAAAGTGCTATGACTTTGCTCTCTCTGCTCTCTCCGCCGGGAAAAAAACAGCTGTAGCGTGCAAAGGATTCAACAACACAATTCCAGTCACCATCAAAAGCCAATCGAGCATCGCAAATGACTATCACGCCGGGGTTGTCGGCCCATCCTGGATTACAATTCCCGAACAAGACCTCTTCCTGTACGGAGGAGAACAAGGAACCATTAACCTGCTCGCACGGCCCGACGCCACAGCCAACAAAACCACACAAATCATTATCGACGCCACCACCAAACGAGGCAATGAATACCGTGCACTCGACCTCACGGTGGAACCACAAGACTGCTACAACAACGAATTCGTCTTTGAAATAAGTGCGCTCGCCCAAACAAAATGCCAGCCCAAAGAGCACGGAGTGCTGCTTGTTAATACAGGAACCAAACCAACACGCGTTCACATCGATCTCGTTGCGCCTGAATGGATGTCCCTTGCCGGAGTTCCTAACGACGGCACAGGATACGTCAAGCTCGCGCCGCAACAACAAATGGAATTCGCCATCAAAAGCGAGCCTCCCTGTGATTTTGAAGGACAGCAATACATCGATCTCGTTGCGAGCTATGCCGATATCGAAAAAGAACCAACGACACAAACAAGCGTGCTGCGCGTGCTCCCTGCAGAACAAGCATACAAAATCAGCGCAGACCTCTCACGAGTCAGCATTAATTACGAAAAACGCGTTACTCCTGTAACCATTACCCATGAGGGAACCGAAAAAAGCACCTATGAACTTGAATTGGCCGCAAGCAAGTGGATGAAACTTGATGCTTCCTTCGTCACGCTCGGTCCGGGGGAAACGACAATAGTCAACCTCATCACAGAACCAGACACGAGCATTCAACAAGATACCTACAAAGCAACAATTATCGCGCACACTCTTGGGAAAGATACTAATTATAATAACAATTATAATAATGAATTCTTAGTACAGCTTTATAAAAATAAATATTACGAAATGCTCCACACTTCCTGGAATTATTATGGATTCTCACTCATTATCGGAGTCCCTGTATTCGTGCTGCTGCTCTTTTTTATCACAACTCTACGATCAAAGAGAAAAAAACAAGCCGACAAAAAACAACCAACACTTGATGAATTCGATGCTGAAGGAACAGACAATGAAGAATGGAAAAAGATATTCAATCAAAAACCCAGAAAGAAAAAGAACCTTCTTTTTATATTCCTTGCATGGGTATTACTTTTTGTGGTGCCGATTATTGGAACATATTTTGCATTCGTCCATTTTCCTATTCTAATGAATAACTTTGAACAAGTCTCACAAGAATTCTCACAAGAAAATTCGTTGGTGGACACAACAACACCAAATAGTACATCAGAAAATAGCATATCAGAAACGACGCTTGATTCTACAATCTTTAATCAATTTAAAAATCAATTCAACAACAGCATCCTGCTTATTATTGGAGTTGTTCTTTTTATCATTGTATGCTGCTTATTGCTTATATTTCTACACAATCGAGAAAAACAAACAAAACTTAATTATACTTTTAAAAAAATAGCTTCAAAAGAAAGTGATGAAGATATAGAAAGAATTCAAACAACAAAAAGAGCATTACCTGCAAAATTAACAACAAAACACAGGAAACCCCCACAAAAAACAATAAAGAAGAACAATAAGTCAAGGAAAAAACCATTAAAAGCAAAAGAGCAGAAATAACAACAAAGATCGTAGCATACAACCTTTAGACAATGCTAAAGGCCTTGCTTCATACACTTTTCTATAATGCCTTCTATCGGACTTTGTTACGAATCTCGCTTATGCTCATCCTCTGCACCGCTATCAGCGCTCCGATCGCTACGGGATATGCGGGCGATGCAAACCTTCAGTTTGCTGGTTCTTTGCGCTTTTTTGTCAAAAGGAGGCAGGGAACCACCAGTCAATAGACTAATGGCATGTTCGCTTCGCTCACCACTGCCGCCTTCTGAGCATGCTCAGCATACCACCACTTATCCACCAATCATAAGTTGGTGGTATGCTGACATATCAAGCTTAGTAGAAAAGTAGGGTTGCCAGCCTGCAATCGACCTTTGAACAGCAAAAAAGTGACTGACAAGAGGTTGCCTCCTACGGAGAATATCAGTTATTACGCAGTACAGTCAGAGGCAAGAAGCGGGCAACCCTTAAGCAAAGCGAAGTTTTCTACTGATCCACATATCAATAACATTTAAATAAAAACTCTTTTGACATACTAGTTTATTTGATTATTCGGGGGCGTAGTTTAACCTGGCTAGAATTTGCGGCTCCAGACAATGGAGCGATGAGCTAATGCGATGATTAAGCAAACGGTCTGTCGCCATGAGGAAGAGACCGTACGATCAGGGTTCAAATCCCTGCGCCCCCATTTTCTTCTTATTTAAGTTTATTAAGTTTAATTGATATCACACCCCTTTATTTCTAATGGAAGTTATTGAAATAAAAATAAATCGTTCTTTGTTTTATATTTAAGATATTGTTCAATGAAATTATAGTTAAATAGTACATAAATAATACAAAAAGCATTCATTATTTTCTATATTGAAAAATAATTATTGTATTAATTATATTAACTATATTTACTTTAATTACAAAATAAGTTGTATTTGTTTAGCTCTTATGCTCACAGCGCCGCCACGACGCTCGCTATGTATGTGAAAGCGGACTGTGTTTTCCAAGAGCTGTGGAGACGTATCTGTTTTCCGTCAGCTCGCAGGTCGGTGGCGGCGCTGTGAGAGCGAAGTGGTGAGCGAAGCGAACATGCCATTAGTCTATTGACTGGTGGTTCCCTGCCTCCTTTTGACACATTAGATTTCTCATTGATAGGAGTTTTCATTACTGACATTATTCCATAGGAAACAATGGAGTGAGTGTATATGTATTTTTTACATCTTTTTTGTTCAATGTCTTAAAAATGCATTTTATATGCCCAAAAGAGGCTATTAAGGCAACAAATAATTCACAATCAACACTTTTATTAAGTACCTTTGATTCTTATGGAACTTATGGTAGAAAAGGGGTTAAACCAGTTCTTTGAGAATTATCTCACAAAGGAACCGTTATTTCTTGACAAAAAGACATTGCAGTCCAATTATTATCCACCTTCTCTATCACATCGTGATTCACAGATACAGCAAATCGCCAACATTCTTGCACCCGCGCTTCGTGTGGAAAGGCCATCAAACTTGTTCGTCTATGGGAGTACCGGAACAGGAAAAACAGTATCAGTCCAGCACATCACCACACAAATCCAAGCTGTTGCGAACAAAAACAACATTCCCATTAAAATTGTTTACATTAACTGCAAACTTAAGAACATTGCTGACACAGAATACCGCCTGATGGCGCAGCTCTGTAGAGAGTTTGGAAAAGACATTCCAAGCACAGGACTTCCTACGAATGATGTTCAAAGATTTTTTTTCTCAAGCATTGACAAACAACACCAAATTGTTATACTTATCCTTGATGAAATTGATCAACTTATCAAGAAAGCTGGAGACGAAGTACTTTACAACCTCACTCGCAACAATTCAGATATGCAGAATGCACAAGTAGCGATCATCGGAATATCAAATGATCTCAAGTTCGTTGACAATCTCGATCCACGCGTAAAATCATCCCTCTCTGAAGAAGAAATACTCTTCCCACACTATAATGCGATCCAGATTCAAGACATTCTTAAAGAACGTTCTTCAAAAGCATTCAAGCCAAACGTACTCGAAGAGGGACTCATTGAAAAATGTGCAGCATACGCTGCACGCGAGCACGGAGATGCACGGCGCGCACTCGAACTCTTACGCGTCGCAGGAGAAATAGCCGAACGCGCACAAGAAAACAAAGTCGCTATCAAACACCTTGATCTTGCTGAAGAAAAAATCGAACACGATAGGCTACTTGACATTATTAGCACACAACCCAAACAATTTCAGGCAGTCCTTTATGCAGCGCTCAACCTGAAGGAAACAAAAGGAGCATTCACTGGCGACGTCTACAACCTTTACAAGAACATCTGCCAACAGACAAAATTGCGGCCGCTCACGCAACGACGCATTGGGGACATAATCGCGGAATTTGATATGCTCGGACTCATCACGGCCAACGTCATAAGCAAAGGGCGCTATGGACGCACCCGCGAGATCAGCATTGCAATTCCATCAGGCACCGAACCCAAAGTCAAAGAAACACTCAAAAAGGAACTGGGACTCTCATAACAGCACAACAATAGCATCACAATTCAATAATTTGTATTTGTTCAGTTGATTTTAGCAGCGTAGCCACGATGCCTGCGCACGTAAAACTGGTTAACTAAGTTAGTTGTATTTGTTTAGCTACTCACATCGCAGCGTCGCCACGACGCTCGCTGTGTAAGTTAAGCCGCTTACCGAACCGAGAGTCGTGCGAGACGATGTGAAAGCCGTTAGCTCGCAGGTCGGTGGCGACGCTGCTAAACAAATACAAATAATCAAACTGCTTCTTTCAAAGGGGGTTATCATTTCGCCCGAGACACTTTTAAAAATAAGCCAGCAATTCCAACAAGAAAAGCTACTTACGAATGCTCAAACACTCGCGCTGAATGGAACGCTCTCATCAGCAACATTTCAAGCACTTATTTCCACACCAACAACACAGAATCCACAACAAGAAAAAGAGACCCCAAATAGTTTTTCTTCAGAGTCGGCATTCACTGACGTTGGTTTTGACACGCCACACCCCCCCGCCGTGCGCGTGCTATTCTCTTACAAAGGGATACCTCAGAAACGAACCGTGCAAGACTTTGTAGGATACTTCAACTCCCGCTATAACCTTCTTCGCCGCATACTCCAAGACCGCAAAGAACTCGGATCGCCAATATCCATCAACAGAATCATGCAAGGAAACACGGCGCGAGAAAGCGAAGAATGCTCAATCATCGGACTTATCCTAGATAAACAAGAGACAAAGAACAACAACATTCTGCTCACCATCGAGGACGCTACCGGAACCATTAAAGTTCTTGCCCACAAAAACAACGCCGAAGCGCACGCAGCCGCAAAAGAGTCAGTTCTCGACGAGGTAGTAGGAATCGTAGGGACGATCAAAGAGAACATCATCTTTGCAAAATCCATCCTCCTTCCGGACGTTCCCAACACCAAAGAGCTCAAAAAATCACCAGACGAGGCATACCTCGTAGGCGTCTCCTGCATCCACATAGGATCAAACCTATTCCTTAAAGAAGAATTTGAAAAATTCATCCGTTGGCTAAGAGGAGAACACGGCACACCGGAACAACGCAGGGTTGCACGCAACGTACGCTATCTTTTCCTAGTCGGGGACCTGGTGGATGGTGTTGGAATCTACCCCAACCAGGATAAAGACCTGTCCATTCAGGACATTCACGAACAATACCGCACTCTTGCAAACTACCTCAAGATGATCCCGCCATCAGTCCATATCATTATCAGCCCCGGAAACCACGATGCCATGAGCATTGCAGAACCCCAACCGCCCCTCTACAAAGACTTCGCAAAAGCAATGTATGAAATTCCCAACGCGACATTCGTGAGCAATCCCGCAATCGTGAACGTGCACGCCATTAACAATTTTCCAGGATTTGACTGCCTCATTTATCATGGATTTAGCTTCATCTACTACTCAGATGCAGTTGACCACATTCGGTCTGCAGGAGGACAGCAACGTGCAGACCTTATCATGAAGTTCTTGCTCAAACGACGACATCTTGCGCCAACTCACACAAGCACCCTCTACATTCCAGACCCGCACAAGGACAATCTCGTTATCGACACGGTTCCTGATCTCTTCATCGGAGGACACCTGCACCGTTGCCACGCAAGCAATTATCGAAACGTCACCACCATGACTTGCTCGTGTTGGATTGGAACTACCGAATACCAAGAAAAACTCGGACTTAAACCACAGCCAGGCAGAGTTCCGGTCGTGAACCTCGCAACAAGACAAGTCAAGATGTTTCGATTCTACGACGACGGGGAACAAACCAACGAACCAAACAACAAAACCGCGCACACAGAAAACAACGGTATGCCAATAACAACACAGACAACACAGTAATTTAAAACACGCATTTTTTACCATGTCAGTCACAACGCCCTCCGCAAGCCCGCGTATGCAAGCATACTTCGAGCAACTTGAAAAACGGTCCCTCGCAGAGTACCGGCTCGCACAAATTGCACGAAAGATTGGATACGACCCAGTCGATACGGTTGAAGTACACTTAGCACGAAGCATGGCAGAACGCGTCGTAGGACTCATCAGCGTGGTCGCCCCCCAGATCATCAATTCTGGAGTTGTTGAACGCATAACCCAACTTGAGCAGCAGTATAACCCGCTCGACTGGCGCGTGGCGCTCCAGATCGGCCTAGAAGTCGCGCAACAAAAATTCTGTACCTTCTCCGACAAGCTTGAAGCAATCACCGTCGGAGTCCGCGTTGGATTCGCTTATGGGACACTCGGCGTCGTCAGCTCGCCACTCGATGGACTTGTAGAGATCAAAATCAAGAATAGAAACGACGGTGCAGGACAATACTTCTGCCTTTCATTTGCAGGACCCATACGCAATGCAGGCGGGACCGCTGCATCGTGGTGTGTTATCATCGCAGACTACATCAGAAAAAACTTCAATTACGCTGTCTACGACCCCACGGACGCAGAGATCAAACGCTGCCAGACCGAAATCGAAGACTACCACGAGCGCGTCACGAATCTCCAGTATTTTCCCTCTAAAGCGGAAAGCGAGTTTCTTATGAAGAACATTCCTGTTGAGATATCGGGCGACGCAAGCGAAGACATTGAAGTAAGCAACTACAAGGACCTCCCGCGCGTCGAGACCAACCGCATCCGGTCAGGCTACTGCCTCATTCACTCTAGCTGCATTCCTCTCAAAGCTCCAAAACTCTGGAAGGAAATCGGAAAATGGGGCGCAAGCGTAGGACTCGAACACTGGAATTTCCTGGAGAAATTTCTCAAGATTCAGAAGGAAGCCAAAGCAGCAAAAACACAGAGCGGCGATAGCTCCAAAAGAAGCGCCGACAAATCCAACATATCACCCGATTTCACTTACATCAAGGACATTGTCGCAGGACGACCAGTCATTGGACACCCCCTACGCAACGGGGCATTCCGATTACGCTACGGACGATCACGCACAAGCGGATTTTCCGCACAATCTATCCACCCCGCAACGATGCACGTGCTTAACAACTTCATTGCAACCGGCACGCAACTAAAGGTCGAACGACCAGGCAAAGGAGCAGCATTCACCGCCTGTGACACAATCAACGGACCCATAGTCAAACTTACAGACGGGAGTGTTCTCGCACTCAACAGCGAATCCGAAGCGAAGCACATCAAACGCAGCATTACTGAAATCCTCTATCTTGGAGATGTGCTCGTCAATTATGGAGATTTCCTCAACCGCGCACACCCACTCGTACCCGCGGGCTATTGTGAAGAGTGGTGGATCCAGGAACTAGCACAAACGCTCAAACAAGAAAGACCGGAAACGGAAAGACCAGAAATGGACGCTTCTACAGATACTCTTGCCACACGACTTGAGTTCCACACAAAAATCCCAGTTGTACGCGCCCAGCAGTTCTTTGACAATTGTTTTGTGCACAAACCCACCCCACAAGAAGCGATCACCATCACTCAAAATCTTGGTGTTCCGCTTCATCCTTCATACACACACTACTGGAATTCAATCACTAAACCACAACTCGAATCCCTGCTTGATTGGCTCTCCACCGCAAAAATCGAACCCGTTGGAAACCAACACCAGAAACTCGTCGTCTTCATTGTGCCAGAACCTAAACGCCACCTTGAAATTGCAGGAGTCCCGCACAAAGTCAGCGCAAACGAATACACAGTCATCGAAGATCCCCACGCAAGCATACTCCTCTTTATCTTCCCATTTATCCAGAACAAAGATAGACGATGGAAGGAACAGCTTAACACTCTCCTCAGTCAGAAACCAACCTTCTCAACGCTCGAGATCATCAACGCGTTCACCGGGGTTCCTCTTCGTGACAAGTGCGGAACGTTCATTGGGTCACGCATGGGCAGGCCAGAAAAAGCCAAGCAACGCGAACTCACGGGAAGCCCACACACCCTCTTTCCCGTCGGGGACGAGGGGGGAAGGCTGCGAAGCTTTCAGGCAGCACTAGAAATCGGGACAGTCCACAGCGACATTGCACTTTTCTACTGCAAGAAGTGCAACGCCGAAACTCCCTTTGGCGTGTGTGACCGCTGTGATCAGAAAGCA
>JACQXV010000057.1:0-787 GCA_016208715.1 Candidatus Woesearchaeota archaeon
CCCTGGAACCCGTATTGAAGGGGCATCAAAGATAATGGTCCGCAACAAACTCCGCAGGATCCCAGTAGTAGGTGAAGAGCGGAAGACACCCCACCCTGAGGATGATAAGATCGTGGGAATCGTTACCGCCACTGATATCCTGGAATTTTTAGGTAAAAACAGTGCCTTTGAACACATGATAACCAACAGTGCCGAGGCGATCCTCAATACCACCATCACCGAGATCATGGAATCTGAGGTAATTTTAGCCAATGCCACCAGCCCTCTGGGAGATGTCTGCGACCTAATGGAAGAAAAAGGCATAGGTGGACTTCCTGTAGTGCAAAATGGAGAACTACGGGGAATAATAACTGAAAGTGATATATTGAGGGCCGTGAGTTCCTAACACGGCGGCTCTTTAAAATTTTTTAGGGGCGAGTTGCATGATGAAAATCGAGGATGTAATGAACGAGGAAGTAATATTAGCAGGGGAAAACGAACAAGTAAGCCATGCCCGAAACCTCATGCTCAAACATGGCTACAGCCGTATTTTGGTGGTTGACCAGGAAGGTAAACCAGTGGGCATCCTAACTGAAAAAGACTTAACCCGAAAAATGAGGTCCAACGGACCAAAATGGAAAAGGAGAACCATCGATAAAATCAGCATCCGCAGGGTAATGACACCCAACCTGGTGACCATCACACCCTTCCGTGAACTCAGGGAGGCAGTAGAGCTCATGATCAAAAATGACATCAGCTCCGTGCCAGTGATAGATGGAGATGAAGTGGTGGGAATCGTAACCAAAAG
>JACQXV010000057.1:844-1518 GCA_016208715.1 Candidatus Woesearchaeota archaeon
TAATGGAAGATCAGAAAATCGGCAAAGTCATAGTGGTGAGGGATAATGAGCCAGTGGGGATCATAACTTCTGCCAACATATCCTTTGCCAACGTGGAAGACCCTGAAACAGGAGTGAGTGTGGAAAAAATAGCATTCCTGCGTAACATCGATGGTCAGGAGAAGAGAAATGTTCGGGAGGTATCCATGGTCACAGCAGGAGATCTCATGACTAACCACCTTATAAAAATCGAGCAGGATGAAGACGCCGCCAGTGCCGCTGATATTATGGCTAAAAAGGATGTTAGTGGAATTCCAGTGGTCAGTGATAATGAACTGGTGGGAATAATCACCAAAACGGATATAATCCGGGGAATCCAGTAATATACCGGGGGAGTCCAAGATGCATGTGAAAGATATTATGGCAAAAGATGCAGTTGTGGTGGACAAAGACCAGAACATTCACGACGCACTGAAATTAATGAAAAAAAATAAAGTATCCAGGTTACCGGTTATAAACACCAACCAGGACCATCAGAAAGAACTGGTAGGTATCATAACCGAGAAAGACATAGCTCTTCGCCTGGGATCATCTAAATATGGCAACCTGGCACCATCCCACTTCCATGTCTCCACAGTGATGACACCTCAACCATTAACTGCTGAAGGCAACCAGACACTGGGAGATGCTGCCCA
>JACQXV010000010.1 GCA_016208715.1 Candidatus Woesearchaeota archaeon
ATATCCTTGGGATTGGCAAAGCGCAGGATGATGTGATAATGGTTGTCCATAATGCTGTATGCGGCTACGGACACGTAATACAATCCCTTCAGCTTCTTGAGGTGCTTGATGAATTTCTCTTTGAGTTCATCATCCAGCCGAAATTCCTTGGAATGGACGCGCGTAACCACATGGTACGCGCACACACTGCATCCGGGCAGTTTGATCCTACGGATTCGAGCCATGTTTTCCCTTTCCTTGAAAACAAAGATTTCTATGGATTTTCGTAAAGAACCATTTAAAGCCATCCGCCCGCAATTGTTACCAGTCAGCACCCCCACCTCCGGCGGCCTGAGGATCAAACATGCGAGAAACTGTTTGTCCGTAAGTGGTTATGCCGTAATCCGCGGTTCATGTTACTGGGGAGGTTGGTAATGCGGGCGCTGGGGGCCTCAATCGGCAACTCCATCTGTTGCGTGCCGGATTCACTCCAGACAATGTAAAAGTTGTTGGTCGTTTGATTGTTTTTCCAGCGATAAGCGCAAGTTGTGCTGTTATTACCTGAATTCCACCTAGATTTTATACACTAGGTTTTCAAAAGACCAGGGCTGATGGCTTTCAAAATCCGTTCTTGTTTCTTTGCAAGCGTAACCACCCTTGATATTCTAAAGCCTTTTTTTGGGTCCTTCAGGTAGACTTTGTACATTGTCTCCAATTCCCGCAGTGCTTCTTCAGGCGAAACATCCTCATCCCGCAAATGATGGTTCAGCAGCGACAACAGGAGATACGAAAGGAAGCAAATGAAAACATGGGCGTGGACTCGATTGTAAAGCCAGTGCCGGATCGGCTGCAGGCGTATTATTCCCTTGAGCGACCTGAATGCTTTTTCAACCAGGTCTTTGTCGAAATAAAGCCGGACCATTTCTTCCTTCGGCAGTGGTCTTGTCGTAAAGATGCAGGAATAGCCATCCAACTCTTCTGCCGCCGCCATTTTTCCAGGCAGGATGTTTCCGTTACGGCCGAAATATGGTTTCAAGCCCTCTTTAATGCTACGGTTGCGTTTCAGAAGGGCCTGTGCGTTCAGAATTTCATCATAGCGCGATTCTCTTAAATCCTTTCTCTGTTGCTCATTGAAACACAATGCTAAAGTGCCTTTAATGTCATCGATGCTGTGCGGTGCGGCGATGACATAGAAAACGGTCTTCTTCAGGCGCACCCTGTTGGCCAGTGCAATGAATTCGTTTTGGGCCATCATCGTTCGAATCGTTTTTTTCAGGTTGTCGTTGACCGGGAGTCCACACGGGGTGTCCCACTGCAACTCCTTGACATCTCTAATGTTACGAGCCGACGTAATCCCGCGATCATAGATGATCAATCCCCGCTTTATCCGATACGGCTTGAATTGGAAAATCAGGTCATTCAGCGTCTTGCTGTCATTAATATTGCCATCAAAGACCTTGTGCAGAATGGGAACACCTTCATCCCTTGTAACCCCCAAGCCCACCTGAATCAAGGGGCGCCCCTTGACCCCTTCCTTATCATGTCCCTGTTTTCCCAAAGGACGCTTCCGCCCATATAGGTACGTATTGGTCACGTCATAAATCACGCCGGAAACCTTCAGATTGTACCGGTTTTTTACGGATTGGAAAAGGTCACGCTGCAATCGTTCCCAGTCCCGTTGCTCCAGCGAATCCAAAGCTTTCAGCAGCCGCTTTTCCGTCACACCGTCAATATCCAAAAGCACATTAAGGTCGGTGCGCTCGAACCATGCCTCCATTTGATTGACACTCTTGTAGTCCAAACAATGGGCATAAACCAGGCTGAGTATCTCAGGGGCGCATTCACCAAGCTGTCTGTCCAAGCCGACGCGCTTGGCAAGGTGGTCCAACACCAAAAGCGGCCCGTACAATTTGACCTGTTCAATTTCGGCATTCGAGATGGAGGCATTCAGGATGGTTTTGCCGTCAGCTTCCCTGCCGACGTAGCGAAGATGCTTTTGCACAACCTTTCCGTTCTCCCAGCGGTTTTTCACCTCCGCCAAATATACGCGCCCGTTTCTCTTGATTCTTCTTGTAAAACTCATGGTGTATATATTATACACCATGTCACGAATAAAGCAAGTTTGTTTTGTTTTTTTGTTTATTTAATCCCCACGTCTGATTTTCAGAGGGAAAATTGATGGTCTACTCTAACTTTCCCGGAGCAAAATGCCGCCTAGTGTACATTTTTGAGGTGGAATTCAGGTTATTATGCAGGCCCGACACAGTGCCAAACAAAGAAGCCGTGGGGTTATCGGTTTTTTCAACCATGGTTTTATAGGCCAATAGGCGATTCGCTTCGTATTTCTCCTGTCTGTTGACGTACCATTATCCCAACCATCGTCAACCAAGCCCATGGAATTAAACGGACTATTGAAGTCGCCATTAAAATTAAAGTGGTCAAGCAGTTGACTCCACTGGACCCTATTCAAACCATTTAAACGATTATAATTGAATGACTTAACAAGCCATCTGGCCCGGTCTATTTCGCTGATATAAAACCCATTTGTCGGTGTTCCTGTATATGCCGCATGTTCACAAGACCAAATCTCAGTATTGTGATAACCGATGTTATCCAAACAAACCCGCATTTTGGCAAGATTTTCCATTTTCCAGCTTTGGGAAGGGTCTTTACCCGACCAGGGCCAGTGATGAATATCAACAGCATAAAGATCCACTTGCATAATTACTTGGAGCGTTAAAAGCAAGATTCTGCCAATCCTGTATCTCATTCCTTTGAATGCCTTTCACTTGAGCATTGAGAATTGAACATTCTCTTATAGGGGAGGGCAACGACCCTTGCGGTCGCCTGCCTTGGGCCTGTTTTATGCCTGTTCGGCCCACTCGAAGAGGCAGGGTCAAACCCTGCGGCTGCAAATCCAAAAACCGGCATTTCTTTTCCCATGGCCGCAACCCTTACTGCTACCTGCGGCCAAGTCGTGCCCAATTCCACCACAGAACCATGGGCAGGTACTGATCCCATCATAACAAGAGGAGTAATATCGACGGTCAATACATGCATGGTTCATGCCAATTGCCGGGCCGTGCCCTTGCTTGTTATAAACCCAATGACA
>JACQXV010000058.1 GCA_016208715.1 Candidatus Woesearchaeota archaeon
GTAATACACTCACACCGATGTATTTTTCCAACAACTCGTAAAGTCAGGTATAATATAAATATTTTGTATTATCCCGAAATTACTTCCTCTCGTTAAATTGGAATAGCTATCCGGAGTACATGAAGAAGCTTACGAGGAAGAAGATTCGGTGGATAGTGTTGAGGATGAAAGAGGGAAGGATGTCGGTATATCGTATCGCAAAACAGCAGCATATAACGCAGAGATGGGTGAGGGAACTCTATCGGCGATACTTGGAAACTGGGAAGTATCCTTTTCCGCGAAAGCCCGGACGGAAACCGAAGGAGATTTCGGTGGAGGAGAGGAAGACGGTCCTTGATCTCCGTCAGGAGCATCCTCTTTGTGCTGGGATGTTGGAGCGTATATTGGCTGAAAGGGGTATAAAATTCGCCCACAATAGGATTCATAAGATTCTCAGTGAGGAGGGGATTGTTAAGAAACAGCCTAACAAATCACGTCGGAGGAAGTGGATACGATATCAGCGAAGGCATAGTAACAGTTTGTGGCATACGGACTGGTTTACCCCGAAACACGGAAAGCATCTCAACATAATGGAAGATGACGCCTCTCGATTTATTCCGGGCTATGGTGAATTTAAGCGTGAAACGTCAAAGAACGCCGCAGATGTATTCAAGAACACCGTGCAAAACCACGGCATCCCCCGCCAGCTCATGTCAGATCACGGAACGACCTTTGTCTCTCTTCCACGAGAGGGATGTCCTGAACCACAACCCAACATCTTCCAGATGACAGTAGAAAAAGCCGGAACCGAACACATCAAGGCACGAGTCAAACACCCTCAATCCAACGGAAAGGTCGAACGAGTATACCTGACCCTCTACCGCCTCAAAGAACACTTCGGAACCTGGGACGCAACATTCGAGTACTACAACTACCGAAGACCACACATGAGCCTCAGCCACAAACGCCTACGAACACCATACCAAGCATACCTCGACAAAAACAAGGGAAAAACCAAAATAGGAGGACAAACATCATGAACTCAAAACACCGAGAGGAACTTAATTCAGGACAACACATAAGCATTTGCTATAACAATGAGTTGTTGCGAATAATCGTTTTGGTCGGGTTTTTTCCGTAATGGTTAAAGTGGGGGACGTGTTTCAGTTCAGATTGCATCACCCTGAGCTGAAACACGCCAGGGAGGAGGAGGTGCAACCGAGGATATGAGTTTATCGGCGTACTTCTGGAGGGAGTGCAGGATGGGACATCTCAGTGAGAGATAGGCGACGAAAAAAACGAGGTAAGAGGAAGCCGAATTGGTCGCGCCGCAGGCCGGGGCGACCGAAGAAGAAGCGGTGGCAGCCGCCACGGATTGGCAGGTCGAACTATGATAGGTTCCGTGCGGACGAGGTCATGGTGATAGTGCGTGAAATCAGAGATATTGTTGATAGGGAGCGAATCCACGAGAAGAAACCGGGTGGTCGTGGCAAGCCGCCCGCGAAGAAGCGTGACGTTCTCAAGTGTCTGTTATTTCTTGAGAGTATATGTTGCGTGATACAAAAATCGCCGTCAGTGCTTGAGTTCTACAAGGATATACTGGGCCTTACAAAAATTCCCAAGCCGCGTACCCTATATGACTACCGGGCGAAGCCGTCTTTGATGGAAACGCTTAAACGATTGCAAAAGGCTGCCGCTGAACCAGCATGGTCACAAGAAGAAATGGCAGCTCTCGACGCTACCGGCAATCCGCATTCAAAAGGAAAGACCTGGAGCTATGACAAGACAGACCCCGGGAAGTATCGCGATTATGACAAGGCGCACTATGTCGTCGGGGTCAAGACCTGCGTGATACCAGTCACCAAAGTGACACGAGGCTCCTGGAGCGAGCTGCCGGAGTTCGGTTCACTGCTCGCAACAGCAACCGCAGGTGCAAACATATCCGCCGCCCTCGCGGACAGCGGCTTTGTCGCGAATGAGAATTACGAAGCCGCCCACGACCTCGGCATCACACCATACATAAAACCAAAGGACAACGCAGTGTTCCACCCACACCCCTCAAACGACTACCAACGTGCAGTGTACTATGCCACAAGATTCCCCGAACGCTTCAAAGACATATACAGGTGGCGCACAAAAGCAGAATGCGCCATCCACGCCAAAAAGGCAGCATTCGGAGACATCATCCGCGGCAAGCTCCGCTCAAGCCGCAAAAACCAAGAAATCTGCCGTGACATCGTCCACAACCTAAGAATGAACGTCATGACACGCTATGGAGAGTGATTATCCGCAACAAGTCGTAAATACCGCAAAAGGCCGAAAAGTCGGCGAAAAGCTATACTACGAGTTCCTCGACGGCAATGGCATCTTCGGCTACAAGAACGA